>JBKBJD010000043.1:0-4789 GCA_046294035.1 Minisyncoccia bacterium | reverse complement strand
AAAAGATTTGCAATTTCCCTGGTACCTTCTTCATGGTAAACCGGATAAATAGAGCGAAAAGAACCAAAACTATAACAGTAAACCATGAATTGATTAGTGAGTTTGTGACGCTAAAATTCCCAATATGAAAAACGGGTTCAGCATAGATAGTGACTTCATGACCACCTGCTGCATATGCTTTATTTACTAAAAAATTATTTATCTCCATCGTTTTTTTGATTTACTTCTTCTTTATATATATTAATTTCACGATATATCCCATAACAAGTACAAACAAAGGCAATCGCAATCAAAACAAAAAAACCAATTTGACTTCCTATTCCACCCAATGCAAACCGGTGAAGCACAACTGCTAAAAGTATCGGGATGACAATCCAAGAAGTGATTCTAAAATAAAAGAACACAGCTGGACGCCACCACTCATCATCTATCTTGGCTTCTTCTATGTTTTCATCATCTTTCATAGATGGTGAGCGTGGATGGAATCGGACCATCGACCTCTGTCTTATCAGGACAGCGTTCTACCACTGAACTACACGCTCAAACAACCAGCAATTACTGGTCAAATAAAATATATCAAAAAATATATATTTAAGCAAACACAAAAAATCCCAACAAGTTGTTGGGATTTTTTGGAAATAACCAGTATAGAGTACTAGTATTCTCGGCGACCACCACCGAAGTTGCCACCAGTACGTGGTGGGCGAGCTTCCATAGGGCGAGCGACGTTTACGGTGAGCTTTCGTCCTTCAAAATCTTGGTCGTGGAACATAGAGATAGCTTTTTGAGCCTCTTCTTCTGTTGACATTTCAACGAAACCAAAACCCTTTGAACGGCCGGTCATCTTATCCATGATAATTGCAGCGGATACGACATTTCCAGCTTGTGCGAAGTGTGAGCGAAGCCCATCTTCGGTACTTGAGTAAGGGAGTCCCCCTACATATAGCTTTGTAGCCATTAAAAACTTCTCCTATTTTTACAAAAAACAGGCAAAACATACTTTATAAAGCCCCGTTCGACGGAGCGTAGAAAACGAAAACGCTAACAAAAAGCTCTCCGAAACCTACTGGAAAATAGTATGACACATAATACAATTAAAGGCAATTAATCCTCGTCTGCATCTCCTGTCTCGCCAGAAGCCAGGTCGGCCATGATAGGCTCTATCTCCCCCTCCATTATCTTTGGAAGATTATGCCAAGATTTTTTTATACGGTGATCAGTCAGTCTGTCTTGAGGGAAATTATAGGTACGTATTTTTTCACTTCTATCCCCCGTACCAATTTGATTTTTTCTTTCACCGGAATATTTTTTTGCCTCCTCTTCTTCTTTGAGTTGCTGTAATTTTGAAAGCAAAATCTGCATCGCCTTTTCGCGATTGGCTAACTGAGAACGTTCATTGGTCGAACGTACATCCAAACCAGTCGGTATATGAATTATACGCACGGCTGTTTCCACCTTATTGACGTTCTGACCTCCCTTACCACCGGAGCGAGAGTATTCCATCTCAAATTCAGCTGGATTCACTTCAAAATTTACTTTTTTCTTTATAGGCAAGACAGCCACGGAAGCGGTAGAAGTATGCACACGACCATTTTTCTCAGTAGCTGGTACTCGCTGTACTCTATGAACTCCAGTCTCGTTCATTAGCGCTTTGTACACACCGTTGCCCTCTACCTCAAAAGAGGCTTCTTTGTAACCACCTAAATCATTTTTAGATTCATAGTTAATCTTCCAATTCCATCCTCGTATTTCGGCATATCTCTCATACATGTGTGCCAACTCCCACGCAAAAAGAGCAGCCTCGTCTCCTCCGGCTCCAGCTCGGACTTCAAGCACGATTTCATTTGGAAATTCTTCTGCCTCGCGTTCTTTCGCCAAAATATCTTCTACTTGAGCTTCGATGCTTTCGCGCTCTAATTGCAATGCTTTCAATTCTTCTGCTGCTAGGTCGTGTAAACTATCATCGCTCTCAAGCATTTGTCTTACTTCAGTTTCCTGTCGATTGAGGCGCTCCAACATATCAGCTAGATAACTGGTCTCACGATTTTTCTTTAATTCTTCTAAATTTAAGTTCATTTAATTAAATTGTATCAAAAAAGCCTGAAAATTTTTACATTATCGAGAAGGCTAGGAACCTCCTACAATCAGGTAAAAATTTTCAGGCTTGATTAGTTATTTTGCTTTTTTTGTACCGGCTGCTGCTGCACGCTTCTTGAAGCGATCTACGCGGCCTGCGGTGTCTAAAATCTTTTCGTTACCAGTGTAAAATGGATGACATTGGCTGCAAATTTCAACACGGATCTCATCAAGCGTTGAGCCTAGTTCAAAAGTAGCTCCGCATGCGCAGATGGCCTTTGATTTAGCGTTATATGTTGGATGTATACCTTTTTTCATGATGGACACAGAATAACACACTTCTAATTATTCTGCAAATAGTCTATATCTGCTTGTATTTTCTCTACTCGAGCCATTACCTGATCTCCGTAAAAAGCGTTGGATTTTTTGTTCCAATTACCACCAGCATAATATTTAAGAGCTGCTGTCCTCTCAGCGGTATACCCACCTTTGCTTGCACCAAGTTCACCTAGATAGATAGATGAAGCAAAGAAAGCGTGTCGAGCATTCCAAGGGTCTGGCATCCCAGAAATACCAAGCGCTTTGGCTATCTTCTTTGCATAAAGTTCCCAAGTAGACGGGATGAATTGCGCAGGACCCATCGCCCCACCCCACCCGCTACCTAAAGGACAAGAAAGAGGTAAACCTTCACGAGAAAGGCCCAACGCGTCGGTTATTCTTTTGAAAGGCTCAATATCTCTCTCTGGTTTCATTATCTTTTCCCATGATTTACTTACTGGATCAGTCAAACGGTTACAGGTACCTACATTAGAACCAAGGTTGCTTTCTTGAGTCAAAATAGCTAAAACAAACGCAGCCCTAACCCCAGTCGCTTGTTGTGCTGCTTGTGCATATTCGAGAGCGGTACCGAATGGAATCGACTTTGAGTCGCGAAGTGCAAACAAAGCAGATCGGATTTTATCAGCTCGCGCTTTTTTCTCAGCCGCTAGTTTTTTGTACTCAGTCTCTTTTTGTTTACTAATAGCTAATAACTTCTTCTTTTCAGCCTCAGATTGAGCTACTTTTTTCTGGCTATTTTCCAATTCAAATTTTGCATCAGTTTCTGCATTCCTTTTTTCTTCAAGAGCTTGTTTTTCTGCCTCTGTTTCAGTTTTTACGCCCCTTATTTCATCCACCGATTGTTTTACTGCTTGCTTGATAGAAGCATACGACTCTATATCGTGATAAAAATCAGACAAATCGCTATTTGATAATACCAAATAGACTAGATTTTGATTATCAAAATCATTTGTATTGCGTAGCAGTTGAGCCAACGAATCATGCTGTTTCTCGATACGTTCATTTAGAGTCTCGATACGTGATGCTTTTTCAGAAATAGAAATCTTTAGCTGTGCTATAGCCAAACTTCGAGCCTTTATTTTAGTCTGCAGTGCCTTAATCTGACTGTTCAAATAACTCACGTCTCCGGTCAAGGTGCCGGTATTTTTTGCTTGCGCTTTTTGCTTTTCTAGTAAATCAGCCAATTCGGCTTCAATTTGGGCCAACTCATTACGACAAAAGTTTTTATCAGCCTCAGGAGAAGACGGTGTAATAGCTATACAATCAACAGCTTCGACTTCAAAAACCCGAATAACGAAGAAACCTATAGTAAATAACAATATAAAAAGTATGGTTCTCTTCACCATACTTTTTATTATAACACATATTTGGATTTATATTATTCAGCAGCTTCCTCTTCTTTCTTACCCTTCTTTTCAACTTCGATAGCAGATAGATCTACTGGACCAGCATCTTCTTTTTCTTCTTGCTGAGCTGCAATAGAAGTAACAATCTCTGAGCCTTTGGTTACAGCTGTAACACCAGAAGGTAATGCTAGATCGGCCACAGAAAGCTGACTTTCTAGATCAACTAATGATGAGATGTCTACAGATATAGAGTGTGGTAAGTCTTTTGGCAATGCTTCAATCTCTATTTCATACATAACCTTCACCAAACTACCTAGACCATTTTTTACTGCAGGGGCCACGCCGACGAATTCAAGTGGTACTGAAACAGTTACTTTCTTATTCATATCCACCACTTTAAAGTCTACATGGGTAGGCTCATTTGAAACAGCATGGAGTGCTACATCGTGGATAAGTACGTTTACTTTTTTACCATCGACGACTAGCTCGACTGGAGTAGATTCTCCGGCCTCACGCCACACTTTCTGAAAAGCATTTTTAGGAATTGAAATACTTGTAGTTTCTACACCAGCGCCATAATATACAGCTGGTATATCGCCTGCCCCGCGCAATGCTTCGAGATCGGCCTTTGATTCACGTGTTTTAGCTATTATTGACAACATAGGTGCTATTATATACAAAAAACTCTAGAAAGCAAATTTTTAAGGCTGACTGATCGGAATGTGAGCTACCATGTATTCTCTAGTCCCTGGACCATAATCTGGCTCAGGTACCTTTTTACCAGGATTTAATATACGAGCAGTATCAAAGGTGTCTTTAATTTGCTTAAAAATTGCAATAATCTCTGGATTGTACATTTTTGACAGGTATGGGGTTCGGATGAAACCATCATTGTGTTCAGCGGTGATAGAACCACCAAGACGGGTCACTAAATCATACACCTTGTCTGATACATCGAGAACCATTTGTTTAAGATTCAAATCACTCGGGTTAACGAGAGTATAGATATGCAAATTACCATCACCAGC
>JBKBJD010000042.1:0-4794 GCA_046294035.1 Minisyncoccia bacterium | reverse complement strand
CCTCACACATTGGGGCACGGTGTGGGCACTGTTATCCATGAATGGCCGAGCTTTGGGTCAAAATCGGAAGATAGTGTAAAAGCAGGATATGTCATGACCATCGAACCGGCTGTATATATAAAAGATGTAGGCGGAGTGCGTATTGAAGATATGATACTCATCACAAAGACTGGCTACAAAAACCTGACCCAGGTCCCAAAGAATTTAGAGAGTGCTGTTCTCAAGGTGCGATAAAGAGTTTTTGACTTTTCTGTAAAAGTGATGTATTGTAGCTTTTAATAAAAGCTCTTTACTCATGAAGAAAAAAATTTTTAAAAAGAATTTTCTGACTATAATCAGAAATTCTATCGGGACGAACATGTTCCGAAATTTTTACTACAAAGATCGTGGAGACGTACTCAAAAATGGTGACTTAAGTTGTGCATTTTATGTTTTAACTATCTTGTTGATATTTGGTTTTGTTGACAGGGTCTATTTTAGGGTTATTGATCTTGTTGCCACTATTGAAGGTGGTGGCTGGTACGAAACTGAAAGCAAAAGATTGCGAAAAGGATGCATTGTTGTTTGGAATCCCGTGAACCAAGGTGGTAATGGTCACTTCCATATAGGTTTTTATATGGGCAATGGTATTGCCATTTCTAACAGAAGTTCGTTGGGGGTGCCTGGTGAACATCCTGTGATTTATTCGGGGTTAGACAAAGATCAAAAGACAAAAAAAGTCACCATTCATGCTATTTACTGGCATAAAAAACTGGGGTAGACTATTCCCAATGCGAATCATCGTTTCAAAATCAAAACAAGAAAAGGCTTACGTCGTAGCATACGATGGAGCCTTTTTTAATTGCGTGATTGGGAGAGAGGGGATGACCGATGATAAAAAAGAAGGCGATTGGTGCACCCCTAGAGGAGTCTTTAATATCAAACAAATTTTTTACAGAGCAGATAGATTAGAAGATTTTGAATGTAGTCTACCAAAGCAACCCCTAAAGAAAGAAGACGGATGGGATGATGATCCACAGAGCCCTTTTTATAATACTCAAGTCTTACTGCCACATGCTTATAGTGCTGAGGAATTATGGCGAGAAGACGAGCTCTATGATCTCATCTTGGTATTAGATTATAACCAAAATCCAGCTATACCAGGCAAAGGTAGCGCTATTTTTATCCATGTGTCCAAGGAAGGGATGGAGTATACAAAAGGCTGTGTAGCCCTCAAAAAGGCTGATTTATTGGCACTTTTGAGCCAAATAGGGCCTAGCACCCAGGTCGAAATCCTCTAACCCTCTCCATATATTGCTTTTTATCAGTTTTTAGGCTAATCTGTACCGTATGGCTAAACAAGTGAGACTTATCAAATTTGCTTGCGGCAAGTGCAAGAACGTCAATTACTGGTCCAGTAAGAATAAAAAGACCGTGACGCAAAAGCTTGAACTCGAAAAGTTCTGCAATACCTGTAGAGCAAAAACCAAGCACAAGGAACTTAAAAAATAGTTTCTCATTCTTTTTTAATTCTGATATAATACTATGCGCGACGGGAAGTCCGTTCGCGTGTTCTTTGTATAGAGCTCAGGCTCTGTATACGGGACGCATTTTTTTTATTTTGCGTCTCATTTCCGGCCTCCGCACTTGTTGTGGAGGTCTTGGGCGATTAGTTTAGTGGCAGAACAACGGTCTCCAAAACCGTTGGCGGGAGTTCGATTCTCTCATCGCCCGCCACAACACACAGAGGACAGCTTAACGCTGTCCGAGTGTTTTGTTGTTGCGTGGCAGGGAGAGATATCGAAAGCCGGAGCGATGTCGAGCTAGTAAGCGAGACCGCGAGCCAGGGTCGTGAAAATTTCTGAGCGACGGCGAAGAAATTATTCCTGACCGATTCTCTCATCGCCCGCAACGAAAAACAAAAACAGGTTAAATGCCTGTTTTTGTTTATTCCTGTTGCGTGGTAGTACAAAATTAAAGAGCCATCCTCGTTTGGAACGAAAATGGCTCTCTGCTACTCTTGTATCACAGGCGAGTGCTTGCCTTTGGTTTTACTTGCTAACCACGAACAACTCGGCGGGCACTTTCTGTGGCCCATTACAGAAGTTGAGGGTCGTGGTGCCGTCGGGATTTATGGTGTTGAGGATGTTCCCGAACGCCTTGCCGTTATAGGTGCCGTCGATGCGAACGACGGAGTTGGTCTCGAACTCGAAATAGCACGTACAGGCGAAGTCCTAGAGTTGGCTAGCGAAGTTTATCGTTTTGCCGACCTGCGGGTTTTGGCCTGTGGAGGGGTCGTAATTGCCGACCAGTTTGCCGATGTCGGTGGTTTCGAGCTCGAAGACCTTAGTACCGTCGGCGAAATCCATGATGAGCTTCATGTGCCAGGTTTCAATGGGCTCGGCGGGCTCATCTTGTTCTTTGCTACAGGCGGTGAAAAGGGACACAAAGGTGAGCAGGAAAAAGACTTTTTTAAGCCTAGATCGCTTATATACTAACATTAGTTTGTGTTTAGGGTGTTTTCGAGTTTTTGGTATAATCATTTTATGAAAGAAGATTTTCCAAAACCTAATTTTGTGCCAGGTGAAGCTTTTGAGGGTAAGATAAAAGAAGGAGTTGATTTTGTGTTTGAACAAAATCCTGAATTAGCAAAAATTGGCACCAAAGAAAAATATTCAGAGTATTTAGATACTATTTTTCCTGAGAGTAAAATAAAGAATATTGTTTATCATACCACCTCAAGCCCTGATATAGAAGAATTTAGAAAAAGAGAATTTGGTATATATTTTGCATTTTCTCCTACAAAAAGTATAGCAGGAAATATTGTTTATAGTGTAATTGTTAACGCTGAAAATCCTTTAATAAAACCTAATAGAGATGCAAGCAGGGAAGAAAAAATAGAATATAATGAAAAAGTAGAAAATTTCTATACACCTATTTCTATTATAAACGGTTATATTAGGATATATGAATATGATAGTTCTATAGAACATTCTACTACAACTAAAGAAAGTATACAGCTTAAAATTAGAAATCCAGAACAAATTCACATATTAGGGTCTAAAAAAGACATAGAAAGATTTAAAGAATTTGTACAAGACAACAAAGTCAAATAAACTTGTTACTATTAATGAATAAATTTTTAAAAGTTCTAAAATAAAGGCCGAAAGCCCGCTTTAGCACGATCTAGCTTTGGCAACGTCTGGGCATTTTTAAATCTTGTTTTATGTCTCCTTAATCTAATTCCGGACTTTTGGTATATTAAACACAATGAAAACAAATATTTTATTGATTGGTATGCCTGGGGTAGGTAAAACTTTTAACGCAAAAATATTATCTCAAAAACTTGGATTTCCGCACATTTCGGTTGATGACATGATAACGGCTGGTGCGCTAGAGATGGGTATAGAAAATAAAAGGAAAATGCCTGATCCTGATTTTGTAGCACTTGAGAACAAAATGCTTTTGTCGTTGCAGAATATTGATAATTCGGTCATTGATACAGGGGCCAGCGCGATATATTCGAAAGAAGCTATGGATATTTTACGAAATACTTCTTTAGTAGTTTACCTGCATGATGACATATCTAAAATAAAAGAACGTTTTGAAAACAGAGGAAAAATTCATCTAATAGGCATGAAAAATGAGGATACGCCATTTGAACAGATTTTCAATGAAAGAGAATCTTTGTATGAATATTATGCGGATTTGAAACTCGATGTATCAGAACATCGAGAGAATATACCTGACGAAATAATTAGAGCATTTAAAAATTTATAGTACAATTTAGCATAAATATGCAAATGATTGATTATCTAAACTCTCTAGAGCAAGCCGGCCAGTATGTTTTTCACGGATCTCCTTTTGCGGATATCGAAATACTCGTACCAAAACAAGGAAAACATTTTCCCAACCCTGATAACCCAGAAGAATTTATTTTAGATGGTGCCCCAGCTATTTCCGCTACGCCATATGTCGATTTTGCAATTTTCCGCGCATTGATAAATAAGGAAAATATCAGTTTTCCTTTTAGGAGTGGCTTTGGTTTTGATCAAAACAAACAAAAAGAATTTAGGGTGTCTAAAAGTGAAGTGATTGAAGAATTGAAAAATAAAAAAGGCTATGTCTATATTTTTGATAAAAAAGATTTTGAACCATATTCAAGAAGTGGGCAAGCTCATGAAGGCAATATGGAGTGGCGAGCATATACAGAAGTAAAACCAGTCGAAATCGTAGAAGTGCAATACGGGGATCTAAAAAACATTGAATCCGTTATCCAATTTACTGATTCCGAGCGTATGGTATGATAAAAAATATGAAAAACACACAACATGGCTATATAGCTTTTGTCTTGTTGCTTGTAGGTATCCTCGCGGTAGGGTATGTAGCATTTAAGACAGATATATTAAATTTTAATAATAATGCTGAGGCGCCGATGACTGAAGAAGAGGTCTCGACAATTCCTGAAGAAGAGGCTGGGGTATCTAAAGAAAACCAAGTTACCAACAAAGAAGATCAGAAAGTCGTTGATCAAAATAATAATAAAAAAATCATGCAAGCAACATTACACACTAGCAAAGGAGACATCACGATAGAATTTAGCACTAGTACTCCAAAGACCGTTGAAAATTTCACCAAACTCGCCAAAGAGGGGTTCTATAATGGGGTCAAATTTCATCGAGTTATAAAGGGCTTTATGAGTCAGGGTGGAGATCCATTATCCAAGGATGACAGCAAACAGGCTCTATGGGGGACAGGTGGCCCGGGTTATGCTTTTGCGGATGAGATCACCCCAAACAATAAAAACGACAAGTA
>JBKBJD010000041.1:2950-4846 GCA_046294035.1 Minisyncoccia bacterium | reverse complement strand
CTTGAGAACATGCGTCGTGAAGGTTATGAAATGCAAGTGTCTCAACCTGAGGTTATTGTCAAAGTAGAAAACGGCATCGAGCTTGAACCATATGAAGAGTTAGTAGTGGATGTGCCAGTCGAATTTTCCGGTGCAGTGATTGAGAAGATTGGTAAACGAAAAGGCATCATGAAGTCAATGGTAGAAAAAGAGGGTATAGTGCGAGTGGTCTTTGAAATACCGACTCGTGGTCTTTTGGGGTATCGAGGTGAATTTATCATCGATACAAAAGGCGAGGGTATTATGTCTTCACGTTTTATCGCTTTCAATGCTTATGCGGGGGAGATAAAGAAGCGTGAATACGGATCTATGACTTCTATGATCTCTGGTAAGGCTGTGGCCTTTGCTCTTGCCAATTTGCAAGAACGTGGTATACTATATATCGATCATGGTACCGAAGTATACGAAGGTATGGTTATCGGTAATGTGCTCAAAGGTGAGGAAATGTCAGTAAATCCGACCAAGGGTAAACAACTCACCAACATGCGTGCGTCTGGTACAGATGACGCAATTGTCTTGAAACCTCCGTTTGTGCTCAATATAGAGCGAGGTCTTGAGGTGATGGGGGAAGATGAGTACCTAGAAATCACCCCTAATTCGGTTCGCTTGCGCAAGAAATTCTTGACTGAGCTTGACCGAGTGCGTGCAGAACGTAATAAAGTAAAATAAAAAAATAATATCGAGCCTGTCTATTTGACACTTTCGGTTTATATGATAAAATCACAAGTGAATTAATATATTTTATGCCAACAAAAACTTTGAAACCAAAACAAATTACAAAGAAAATCACTGCACACCTTGCGGATCGCCCGCTCGATGTTATTTTGAATCGTTTCGGTCTCAATACAGATGATGTTGAACGCAAAACTCTCGAAGAAATCGGACAGAAATACAAGATAACTCGTGAACGAGTCCGTCAGATTGAAGAAGCAGCTATCGCTACTATCAAAAAGTCTCCAGTTTTTAAAGCTGAGCAGGATTTTTTTGATGAACTTCGTGATATAGTAAAGTCACTAGGTTCTATTGTCGCTGAAACGGAGCTTCTCGAACATCTCGCTAAAGATAAACTTACTCAAAACCACATACATTTTCATCTAACTTTGTCAGATTATTTCACCAAGCATCGCGAGAACGACCATTTCAAGACTCGCTGGAGCGTGAATGACAAATTGGCCAACGAAGTACACACATCACTTCATAATTTGTATAAAAATCTTGGCGATGAAGACCTAATCCCGGAGACCGAGATGATCAAAAAATTCTTTGATCACATGAAGGATGTCGCAGAAGAATACAAGGACGAAGAAGTGGCGCGTCGCTGGCTTTCTATGTCTAAATCTATCGGCAAGAACCCGCTTGGTGAATGGGGTAAATCTGATTCGCAAAATGTGAAAACTCGTGGCGTGAAAGACTATGCTTTCTTGGTAATGCGCAAGCACGGATCACCGATGCACTTCAAAGAAGTTACTGATGCTATCAGCAAGACTTTTGGTCGCAAGACTCACTTTGCAACTGTGCACAACGAACTTATCAAAGATCCACGCTTTGTTTTAGTCGGTCGTGGTCTTTATGCTCTTTCTGAATGGGGTTACAAGACTGGTATTGCTCGTGATGTGATCCGGGACATTCTAAAAAAAGAAGGACCAATGACCAAAGACCAAGTAGTAGACAAAGTCATGAAAGAAAGATACTTCAAAAAGAACACTGTTCTCGTAAACTTACTCAATACAAAATATTTCAAAAAGGATAAAAACGGTTTGTACAATGCAATTTAGTTTTTCTTCTTCTCTTTCTCGTATATTTGTAATAAAATAGATGCATGAGTGATCATGGATCAGAAGAGCACGGCGAAGGCGG
>JBKBJD010000041.1:0-2940 GCA_046294035.1 Minisyncoccia bacterium | reverse complement strand
TGTATTTCATTTTATCGGCGAACACATAGGCACCATTGTGCTTGTGGCTTTAGGTATTCTTGTTTTTTTCTTTGACCGGGAAATGTTTTGGCAGCTCGTCGCTTTTTACTTTTTACTCAAAATTGCCTGGAAACTCTGGATGCACTACATCCAGCAAGACTTCATATCGGGTATTGAATACGTATTACTGGAAATCATACCTCCGCGTGAAGTCCCACGTTCACCTAGAGCGATGGAGCTTTTTTTTACAAACGCTTTATATCATTGGAGTAATAAAGGAGGTATGGAACTATACTGGCAAGGTGCAGTGTGGTTTTGGTATTCACTTGAGATTGTGTCCATCGAGGGGCAGGTGCACTTTTATATACGCACACCTTCACGCTTGAAAGATCTGATTGAAAATCAGATGTATGCTCAGTACCCACAGGCACAGATTAAGGTGGTCGAAGACTATACTCTAGCAGTGCCAGATATCTCAGAAGAGAGTGGTTGGCAGGGGTGGGGTTGTGAATTTGCATTAAAAAAGCATCATGCCTATCCAATACGTACCTATACAGATTTTGGGCTTGATAAAGATCCAAAGGAGGAATTTAAAGTAGATCCATTGGCGCCAATCATCGAGCTTTTCAGTAGTCTCGGCAAAGGTGAACAGTATTGGTTGCAATTTGTTATCCGTCCATCAAAAAATAAATTCTCAGATGATCCACACGGGCACGGAGAGGGTGATTTGGACTGGGTAGAAGCTTGCGAAGTAGAACTCAACCGTGCGCTCAAGCGTTATGCGGCCCCAGAAGCCACAGATCCTGTGCGCCCTGCCGGTTTTGTGGGTACAGATCCACGCGTAAAGGGTATTGTTGCTAAAATGTCGAAGCTCGGTTTTGATACAGGAATACGCGCATTTTATGTAGCTCGACGAGAAAATTGGTCCATGAACCATCGTCGTGATATTCGTCTTATTTTCCGACAATTTGCGAATCCAGATGTAAATGAGCTTGATCGTATAAACAGCACACAGGCTGATGCAGTGGCTGGCACAAGTCTTTTTAGCACTTTTTTCTTACTAGCTCCAGACAAAGTAGATGTATTAATAAACCGCATGTTGCTTGAATACCGAGAACGAGCCTTTTTCTACCATCCGCTTCGCCAGCAATACTTACACAGCCTTCCTTGGCCGATCTCGCCATATATTTTTATGAATTATTTTCATTCTCACACCAACGTGCTCAACGTCGAAGAACTTGCAACGCTCTGGCACTTTCCAGGTCAGATACTCAAAGTGCCTACTCTCGAGCGTATTGAAAGCAAAGAAGCTGCGCCACCTACAAATTTGCCTACTTAATATATGGATGAAATTACACCTACAAATGAATTAGCTAAAAGTAAACCCAATCATCGCTGGGTTTACTTTTTGATAGGTGTTGGAGTGATATTAGGCTCTATTTATTTTTTAATGTTTCGTGCGCCGGATAGTTTTAAAATCAATAATATTTTTTCAGTAGAGGAAGGAGATAGCTTACGCAGAATATCTTTTAAATTAAAAGAATCGGGTTTTATACAATCACGTGTGGCTTTTGAGACTTTTGTTATCATGCTTGGTGGTGAAAAGAAGTTGATTGTGGGGGATTATGTTTTTCCTTCAAAAATAAACGTACTTGAAGTAGCTCGCAAGATATCTACTGGAGATCGGCAGCTCGGAGTAGTAAAGATAACTATTCCAGAAGGTTTTGATAATTACGAAATAGCTGAAGTGGCTGATCTAAAGTTGCGAAATTTCGACAAAGACAGATTCCTTTCTTTAGCTTCTAGTGAGATTGGGTACCTTTTTCCAGATACATATTTTTTCTCGACGACTGATGACGAGAGTACTGTGTTGCAACTCATGAATAAAAATTTTAAGAAAAAAACGGCATCAGTTTTTGATAATATAAAAGCCTCTGGCCAAGATACAAGAGAAATAATAATTATGGCATCTATTTTAGAAGAAGAAGCCAACGGAGACGAAGACCGTGCTTTGATTTCTGGAATATTGTGGAATCGTATCAAAATAGGTATGCCGCTTCAGGTCGATGCTGTGCCAAGTACTTACAAAACAAAAGGTTTACCCAAAGCACCTGTATCAAATCCAGGCCTAGCTGCTATTGAGTCAGCTTGGAAACCAAAAGAATCAAAATATTTGTATTATCTACATGATAAAGAGGGAAATATTTATTTCGCGAAAACTTTCGACGAGCATAGACAAAACATTAGAAAATACCTAAAATAGCGCCATGGCTAAAAAGACCGTGTTTGTTGGGCTTTCAGGTGGAGTGGATTCTGCTGTTTCCGCCCTGCTTTTAAAACAAAAGGGTTATAAGGTGGTAGGTGTATTCATCCAGACCTGGCATCCTGATTTTATAGCGTGTAATGAAGAGGAGGAGCGTCGTGATGCGATGCGTGTTGCAGCGCATCTAGATATACCATTTCTGACCCTCGATCTTTCGATGGAGTACAAGCGAGATGTCGCGCACTATATGATCGAAGAATACAGAAATGGGCGTACACCAAATCCAGACGTGCTCTGCAATAGCCATATCAAGTTTGGCGGATTTTTAAACTACGCACTTTCACGAGGTGCCGACTTTGTCGCCACTGGTCATTATGCACAAAGGAAAGATGATTTTCTTGTACGCGCGGTAGACTCAACAAAAGATCAGGTATATTTCCTTTGGCAACTTACACAAAAACAATTAGAAAAAATAATTTTTCCAATTGGCGCACTAAAAAAAACTGAAGTTCGCAAAATTGCCAAAAAATACAAACTGCCAATATCTGATAAAAAAGATAGTCAGGGTATATGCTTTTTAGGTGATATTGACTTAAAAGATTTTCTTCAGCATTACATAGAAACTAAAAAAGGAGAGGTTTTAAATGAGATGGGAGAAGTGGTAGGTGAACACGATG
>JBKBJD010000040.1:0-5024 GCA_046294035.1 Minisyncoccia bacterium | reverse complement strand
GTATCCAGTTTGAGGCAGCAAATGCCTCTTGAAATTCTCTCGGCATCTTCACTACTTCTTCTTCAATTGTTTGTTTTAATTTGTCTGTCATGTTTTTGTGTTAGTGACCACCTGGTCCATGTGAATCATGAGCACCAGTTCTGATCTTGTGAGCAGCTTCTTTATGTCCGTCAGACCAGAATACCCTCTCAAGTCTTTTTGCGTAGGCTAATTTTCGATGATGTTCTTTGTGGTGGATAGCAGTCTTGTATTTTTTTACTTCAGCCTCATTGTCGGCAATTGACTTACCATCAATCTTCATGTTGGTGTAATTGCCCTCTGCGTTCTTCATGTCTTTTTGTTTTTGTATCAATTTCAGTACTTTTTGCGAAGCATCTTTTGCTTCTCTTTGAATTCGGGCATACTCAGGATCGCTTTTCTCTGTAGTACGTAGAGCGTTTGTTGCATTTGTAGACTCTTCTTTTGCGTTTTTAATATCCCCTTCTATTTTCGACATATCAGCAGCAAACTTCTCGGTAATGTTTGCAAGACTTATTTCTGCACTTCTTAGACTGCGACTTTCTCTTTCTCCTGATCCAACCTTACTCAATTCTTCAGCACGTCTTACACGTTTCGTTTTTAAGTCTTCTCTAAATTTTTCATACCCACCTGTTTGAGCGGGTACCAGTTTGCCTACTTTGTTTAACCCCGCGCTAAGACCAGTACTAGACAAACCATACCCAGCGATTTTTGCGTTACGGGCATCATAGCTTGCCGTGCCGAGTCTCTTGCCTATGCCACCTACCAGGCGCCCCCCCCATGATTCTTTTGCAAAAGATTGACGACTCATCCAAGCGCCAGCTCGTCCCACTGTCCTGCGCCCTATCATGGCTGCTCCACCGGCTACTGCTCCCACCGCCACTCCTCCGACTATAGCACCAGCTTTACTGAAGGCTTCGCCCATTTCACCAGCGTATTTTTTAGTCAATGATTGAGCTTCCTTTAATAATACGAAAATTAAAATAAACGGTATGATATTTTTCATCAGTGCATCAAGCCAGCCAGTTAAACTGTCAGAGGTGCTTGCTACATCGTATTGTATTTCGCCCAAAAAACCACCAAATAAAATAATTATATACAAGAAGAAGGCAAAAATAGGAGCCATGAAAGCTGATTTGAATAGCTCTTCTTGCCATTTCTTCCAACCAAAACCAGGCATATGGAATGGCACCGCGAGTGAAACAAAGGCCAGTGGAGAAAAAATCATAGCTATCCAAAGGGCTGCTACTCTACCCAAGAAAAGCATAGACATAGATATAAACATGATGATCATATATATCATCAGAATAATGAATATGATGGTTACTATAGTGAACTCACCAAGGTTGTTTTTAGGGTCACTGATGACGGCTTGTGGATCAAAGACTCGGACGAGACCTACTGAGACTGATTTTGGTGTACCGGCAGCTGCATTGATCTCATTACCATTTTTATCGTATGGCGTGATGTTTGAATAGAAAACCCGAGCGAGGATGTTTGAGGCATCGATCACAACCTTGGAAACAAACAAACTGAAGTTCAGCAACAAGGCGATCATGATGATCATGCTTAATATACGCTTATTGTCGCTGGTGTGCATACCCAGGATGGTTTTTATACCGACATACAAGAGCGCGATTATGAAAAACATGTTTGAGATATCTCGCACCACACTCCATGCTTTTTCAACAAAGCTACTCTCATAGGCTTCCCTGCTGATAGAGTAATAGACAAAGAAATCTAAAAAGGTAGCAGCAAAGGAGGTTAGTGCAGCCAGGGGTTTAAAAATTATGTAATACAAAAACAAAACAGGACAGTTTTTAAACCAAGTGCCTGGCCACGCATTACACCCAAATTCATCATTCTCGGCTGTTTTTTTGATGGGTTGGCCGGGCACTGTGCCCGCAGGGCCTCCGTTCGTGTCTGTGTTTGAACCATTACCCTGGAAAGAAACTGTGTTTGAGGTGACAACATTTTGTCCACCAGTTACTGTAGCGACGAGAAAATATTTTGTGTCTGGGTCAAAGGGTCCAGGTATGTTTACGTTTTTTATAACCCCATTCGTGACTGTAAGTGTCGTTAAGTTGAATTCATTAACATTAGCCCATTCGGTCTTTAGCAATAGGATAATTTCTTCTCCTGATGCTTTTTGTCCCAAAACTGTTACGTCTACAATAACTAAATCTTTTGTTATAGAGCTCGGTGCTGAAATAGTTAGACCTGTTATCTCTGCTTCCGCTTTCTGCATCTGAAGGTCAAAACCTTGTTGTAAATTTACCTGTATAGGCGACACGATAAAACCTAGAATTAATATTCCAAGTACAACTTTTGACCAAAGTTTTTTATGCAGATTTCTCATCAATACCTTTATGATATTGTATCAAAAGTAAAAGCCAAACACTATCAAATTCTGTGTATTAAAAAGAGTTTTTATCGAAATATTTTACGGAAATAATATTCGTATGGATTCTTTTGTTTGAAGTTTGTGGTCCTGCTTCTGATGTCAATTATTTTGTTTCGGTAGTATTCGTACACCACTAGTGTGTTTGAGACTTGGCGTAATTCGTAAGCGGACACATCTGGAGCCGCTACGCGGACTTCTAGATTTTCTTCGTTGATGTATCCAAAGTAGTTTTTGGCAAATGTGTGTGCTAGGTTCCAGGCGAAGGTGGTAATATCTCCCCCTTCATATCCATAACGTTCAGCAAAACTTATATTTTTTCTGATTTGTCTTGCAAACACAGTCTCGATACCTTCATGGTAACGTACAATAGCATCGACTGGTGGGGTCGCTGTTGCTCCAAGGACAAGCAAATCACTTGCCCTGTCCCCGTGAGGGCCTTTGGGTGTTGGGTCTAGGAGATCAGGTATACCATCACTGTCATCATCAAGGTCTAGACTGTTTGGTGCGCCGTCTTCGTCGGTGTCATTGTCGAGATAATTAGGCACTCCGTCTCCATCCATATCTGTATCTAGGTCATTTGAAAGACCGCTTCCGTCGAAATCGTTTGCGTTACCAGGGCCATTTGGAGTAGCGTCTACAAAATCAGGTATACCATCCCCATCATCGTCTGTATCTGTGTTGTTTGGGTCCCAGTCTCCGTCGGTGTCGTCATCGTGAGGGTTACCTACTCCATCATCATCATTATCATTATCTTGTGGTAGAGGTGGGTTTGTGCCATCGCCGGGACCTCCTGGACCACCTGGTGTCCACGGGTTACCTGATCCTGGTGGAAATGTGCCATTTGTACCGTTACCATTGTTTCCATTTCCATTACCGTTATTTCCGTTGTTGTTATTACCATTTGTGCCGTTTCCTCCTGTCCCGTTGTCTGTGTATACCTCTACATAGGCAGTATCACCGGCGCTGCCTGAGAGTCCGCTACAAGTTACTCCATATGAAGTACTGCCAGTTAAAGGTCCTGTACTAAAAGATCCGCTGGTACCTGTACCATTACCACCAGTTTCACAAAACTGAGCTCCGCTAGAAGACCAAGAGATAGTAGCACTGCCACCAACCGTTACGAATACAGGGCTTGCAGTCACACTCACAGACACAAGATCTCCTCCACCATTACCATCTCCATCAATATTTACAAACACACTAGCTGTATCTGTCGCCGATCCACCAGGACCGACGCACGATACTGTGTACGATGCACTGTTTTGTAGTTGGCCGGTATCAGCCGCGCCGCTTAAGGGCACATCGTATCCGTTGAGTGTACAAGAGGTGGTAGCTGCAGATGTCCAAGATATCGTAGATGACTCACCTGCATCAATGGTGACAGGGTTTGCCATGACACTTACTACGGGTGTTTTTACAAGAGGATCGTTGCCTCCATTAGATCCAGGGTTAAAACAATTTGGCGGTGTTCCTTTCCAACCCGGAGGACATTCTGGATTTTCACCTATGGTGACTATGGGTACACATTCAGGAAATACCCCCAATGTTCCTGCTGGGCAGTTGTCATCTCCGGTGGTTACGATTACTCCACCACCCGAGCTATCTCCATCGTCAGTTATCACACCAGTACCAGTCCCTGAATTGCCTCCTATATCCCCCGTGTCTATCCCATCAAATTTATTTGTAGTAAATTGCAAAGTTTGTCCATAAAAAACTTCATCTGGGTTTGTGACTGAGCCCACTGCTCGATAACTATAAGTAGTATTTTTTTCTAAACCCTTCAATAGAAAAATATAGTTTCCATTTGAGTTCGCTCCGTGACTTTTTGGTGTCGTACTTTTCCAGATAGTTGTGTTTGACTGGAGGTCTTGAGGATTTGGGGTTGTCTTTGTGTATTCAAAATACACCTTCACAGCACGGGATGATTTAAACGATCCTTTTAAGGTGGCACTCTTGCTATCAAGCACATCTGCTTGTTTAGTTGTGATGATTGTGTCGTCACAAGTATCACAAGGTAAAGTTCTAAACTTCTTTACTTCACCGTATTTTATTTGTGTGCTGCTGGTTGATCTGGCACTGCTCGGGTCGTATGCGCGGTTGGAAACTATTGCACAGTAATAGTAGTCAGTTTCTGGTTCAAGGCCATTGATGTGCGCCGAGAAATTACCACCGGTAGTGTATCCTATTGGATCTGGGTCATTAGCAGTGACGCCAATCATATCTGAACCATATATATCATTACAAAATATCGGAGGTATCTCAGCAGTTGATACTCTGAAATACGCAAACCCATCCATGCCGGCTGTATAATTCCCCCATAATGTTGCCTCCGTGTCGTCTAGTTGTGTCGCATTGAGTGTTTTTACTGGACCAATTTTGTTTGAACTACCTGGTGAGAGTGGGGTGGTAAATTCCTTTACTTCACCATACAGTGCATCAAACATGCTGGAATTATTTGCCCCCATGGCACAATAATAATAAGTCGTACCATCTTTGAGTCCAGTGAGAGGTGCTTGCATACTAAAATCCCCAGTACCAAGTCTTGGTCTAATGGGTGTTTGTTTGGCGCTTGGCAAAGAAGCACAACTCAAACCTTTATTTT
>JBKBJD010000003.1:3519-15987 GCA_046294035.1 Minisyncoccia bacterium | reverse complement strand
CTTCAGTAGATTCACCACGATGCTCTCTGTATAAAAATGGTCTCTTCTCTGCTTCAGCTTTTTGTCGAAGTAACTCAACTTCTTCTTCGGTAAAAGGATCAGGGTACGCAAAACCAGCTTCTATTAGTTTTAGAGCATACTTTTTGTAGATATCTAAACGTTCAGATTGAATGTATGGGGCGTTTGGTCCTCCAACCTCTGGGCCATGATCCCATCTTACACCAAGCCACACAAGCGCTTCCTTGAGTCTATCTATGGCACCTGCGACTTCTCTGTCTTTATCGGTATCTTCTATTCTGAGTAGAAATGTACCATTATTTTTTTTCGCCCAAAGATACGCAAAAATGGCTGTTCGTATATTACCAACATGCAAAAAGCCTGTTGGGCTTGGTGCAAAACGAGTTACAACTTTCAAATTTTCTCCTTGTTCCATAAGGAGATTTTAGCACAAAATTATTAAAATAAAAATTAGCGTACTTTGCTGCCCGGTAGTACAGGTTTTATTGGAGTCAAAAGCACCGCACTGTCATCAAGCGCTGAAGCTGCCAAGATCATGCCGTTTGATACTTCACCTCGCATGGTGCGTGGTGCTAGATTTAGAATTACTGGAATTTGTTGCCCTACCAAAACACTAGGGTCTGGATACACACTTGCAATACCTGAAAGAACTTGGCGTTTTTCTCCAGCACCAATATCAAAAATTAATTTTAATAATTTATCAGAATCTGGTAATTTCTCCGCTGACAAAACAGTACACACTCGGATATCTAGTTTTAAAAAATCGTCTATTTGAATTTGTTCCATTTGATTATTTTAGAATTAATTTTCATGAGACAGGGCGATGTCTACTATCGCTCGAGCGATCTTGGCTGCAGCCTCTGGCTTGTAAAAAGCTTTAGCTGATTTTTGCATATGAAACCAAGTAGCTTTATCGCTCATAATACGATCTATCTCTGCTACTAGTATATTGGCTGTGAGATTCTCTTCTTCTACGACTGTGGCAGCACCAGCGCGAGCGTAAGTAAAAGCATTTTTCTTTGCATGGACAGCATTTGAGCCCATTTTCTCTTCTGAGAAAGGTATTAGTAATGAAGGTATACCCCAAGATGCAATCTCGAAGATAGCAGACCCGGCACGAGAAACAACAAAATCCGCTGCTCCAGCTGCATTTTTCATCTGTAAGTTATTTAGATAATCTATAGGGACATAACGTGCTTTATTTGGATCATTGGCCAAGATAACTTCCGCGCGCTCTTTGACCATTTTAAAATTACGAACACCAGTCTGGTGGATAATCTGGTAATTTTTAAGCAATCTAGGCAAAGCATCTAAAATAACCTGATTAATAAGCTCAGCCCCCTGGGATCCTCCCATTATAAATATTGTAGGGATATCTTTTTCAAGTTTAAAAAATTCCAAGGCTTTGTCTTTGGTGGTCGGTAGTTCTATCGCTGTTCTAACTGGCTGCCCGGTCCAAGCCACCTTCTCTTTAGGGAAATACTGAGCTGCTTCTTGGTATGATACAGCAATTTTTTTTGCAAATTTACCTGACCAGAGGTTCATCTTACCAGGAACTGAATCAGATTCATGTACAATGACTGGTATAAAAAGAAGTCTTGCTGCGAGTACGGTTGGAAAAGAAGCAAAAGCCCCTTTACTAAAAACAACATCAGGATATATACGGAAAAGTTTAATCAGAGCTGTTATAACACCGATTGCTATTTTTGGAGCATCTGTAATATTTTTCAAAGAAAAGTATGTACGTATCTTACCGGTTATGATTTCCTCATACTGAATACTATTTTCAAAAAGCGCTTCCCTGTCATACGGATCATTAGAAAAAAAATACAGTTTCGCACCGACTATATTTTCTTTGTCGATTATTTTATTTACTTGCTCAGCGATCGCAATAATCGGAGTAAAATGTCCACCAGTACCACCGCCTGTAAATACAATTTTCATAAATTAATTCTTTATTTGAAATTTTGATATTTGCAACACTGCGCCAATTGCTAACAGATAGATCATAAGTGAAGTACCCCCATGACTCATAAAGACCAAAGGCACACCAGTCAAAGGGAATACACCTATTACGGATGCTATATGCAGAAACGACTGTGCTCCAATCAGTATAACAATTCCAAAGACGAGAAGTCTACTAAAATGGTCTGGGGCTCTATTTGATATATTGAGTCCTTTTAATATAAAAACAACATATAACATTACTACAATCAAGCTTCCAACAAACCCGAACTCTTCCCCAACCACAGCAAAAATCGAGTCACCTTGTGGTTCAGGTAAGTAGCTAAATTTTTGAATACTTTGACCATACCCCCTACCAAACATACCACCAGAACCTATGGCAATCATTGATTGCTGTACTTGATACGAAGCTCCTCTGGCGTCTTGGGCTGGATTTAAGAATGTTTGAACACGTTTTTGTAAGTACGGAGTAAAAAAAACCAACGTCCCTAGCATTATAGTTGCCAAAGCCCCTATGCCTAATATGTATTTCAAGCGTACCCCCGATACAAAAAGCATGCATATGCCTGTAAAACTGATCAAGATGAAGTTTTTTGTATCTGGTTGTTTTAACAGCACGAAAGCAATAATTGCGAGTAATACTACAAAAGGCAAAATGCTAAATTTAAAATCTTGAGCTCGTTGTTTGGCCCAAGAAAGCCAAGCTGCAAAATAAATTATAAAGCCGAATTTAAGTATTTCAGCGGGCTGAAAAGATACTGGCCCCAAATCTATCCAGCGTTGTGCACCACCTCGAGCAGGTGCAAGGCCTGGTATGAATACCGCCGCGGTTAGTAAAACGGAACCCAATAAAATCCAAAAAGCATTTTTGCGCCAGAATTTATAATCTATGCGATAGGTAAAATACATACCGACAAGTCCGAACCCTAGACCCATAAATTGACTCATTAAAATACCGTAAAAGGTTTTCTCGCTTTTGGGTAATTCTCCCAGAGTTGCGGACACAAACATCGCCACCCCCACCAACAACAAGACTAGCGTTATCCCCAGGAAAAATTTGTCGATTGTAGGAGTTCGCTTCATCTATTTAGAGATAATAGCTAGTAGTATGCCAAGTACGGCAAAAATAACTGAGATTACCCAATACCGCATCGTAACTTTGTATGATGGCCATCCCAAAGCTTCAAAATGGTGATGGAGTGGAGCTATTTTAAACACCTTTTTACCAAAACGTTTGGCTATTAGCTGGGCACTAGAAGAAAAAGACGTCATGACCAAGGGAAAGGCTATAATTGGCAACAAGAGCACTGTGTTGGTCAAGAAGGCTATAGTCGCTAGCACTATAGTAAGTGGCATCATCCCAGTTTCGCCCATATAGAAACGAGCTGGCGGAATATTAAACCACAGAAAAGCCAGTGTGGCACCGGACAAGACAGCCGAAAAGGCGGCTAGGTCAATTTGATTGTCGGTGTATGCTATCACCGCGTAGGCAGCAAATATCGAAGCTAACACTCCACCAGAGAGCCCATCAATACCATCGATTACCCCGGTTGAAAAAGTGGCCAACATTATAAAAATTACAAATGGAACAAACCAAAAACCCAAATACCACATATCTCCCCATGGTACATGTATGGAGTCCATGCCTAATTTTGCAAAGAACCACCAACCAGCTATAGCGCCAATAATCACAATCAAGCCTAGTTTTAATTTTGTATACCATTTTGAATCACGGGTGATTTTCGATCGACCAGTAATTTCAAGTACATCGTCGAGTAAACCAAGTAACGCGCCAAGCACAAAAACAGCAAGAGGCACAAAGGTCTGTCCTCTACTTAAAAAGTTTAACTCAGTAAAGAAAGAATAGTCTGTAAAAGATATTGAGAGTATGTAAAAAAGTAGGGTCGTCAGCAAAACAGAGACCCAGACAATAATCCCCCCTACACAGGGCGTAGACACTTCACTCACCTCTTTTGCCTTGTGTATCTTGCCAAATTCGGTCGAACTGACAGATTCAGTGCGAACACGCTTTTTCCACATTCTGTATTTATAAAAGAAATGTGTTGCAAAAGGTGTTATCAGTAAACCCAAGAAAAAAGCCACTGCCGTGGGTATCAATATTTTCATCAAATTAAGAAACATCCTATGTATTATATGCCTTCTGATTAGGATTTCAAAATCAACCTTACGCACGTAAAATATACGTTAATTTTTTAATAAAAAAATAGAACTGTGGATAAACTTTTGCCTTTCCGTAAATACCTTGCGCTACATGGATATTTTAATTTTTTGCGCCGCTCTTTGCCGTCGTGGTAAGATTAGTGAACTGAATATTTTTTTGTTGGTAAATTTATTATTTTAAGTTCAAAAATTATGAGTGAAAATAGCAATAGTAAGCTTGTTACCTGCATTAAAAAAAGAGATCAAACCATCCAGGATTTTGATCCCCGGAAGATAGCTGATGCGGTGCACAAAGCAATGGTCGCAGTCGGAAGTGGTTCTCGTGAAGATGCTCAAAAGATTGCCGATGAAGTATCTACACACTTAAATAATAAATTTGCCACCACAATTGATGAGGCAGAAAATCAAAAAGAAGTAAATATTTGCCCCGGGGTTGAGGAAGTGCAAGATATCGTAGAAGAGCGACTAATGGCGAACGATTTCTTTGACGTAGCTAAGGCCTATATTTTATATCGTCAACAACGAGCAGAAGAACGTAAACGTGATATCTTTAAAAAGAGATTAAATCTAAAGCCTTATGAGTACCCAGAGCTCTATGAATACGTAAGTGCCATTAGACATTCCTACTGGATTCATACTGAGTTCAACTTTGTGGGTGACGTGCAAGATTTTAAAGTAAATGTTAACGAAAAAGAAAAGAACATTATAAAGAATGCCATGCTTGCCATCGCTCAGATTGAAGTAGCGGTCAAAACCTTCTGGGGTGACATTTATAAAAAGATGCCAAAACCAGAAATAGGTGCAGTGGGTTTTACTTTTGCTGAATCTGAAGTAAGACACATGGATGCATACTCTCACCTTCTAGAAATATTGGGGCTTAATGACGAATTCAAAAAGATACGAGAATTCCCGGCAATTATGGCTCGTATCAATTATTTAGAAAAATCTCTTAAAAATTCTCGCAGCGAAGACAACCGAGAATACAGTTTATCTATACTACTCTTCTCTTTGTTTATCGAACACGTATCGCTGTTTTCACAATTCTTGGTGATCATGTCTTTCAATAAACATAAGAATCTATTTAAGGGTATTTCCAATGCTGTTGAGGCTACCTCCAAAGAAGAACAAATCCACGGATTATTTGGTATTGATGTTATCAATGTCATAAAAGAAGAACATCCTGAGTGGTTTGATAAAGATTTTGAAGACACTGTCATCTCTATGTGTCGAGAAGCCTTCGAAGCAGAGATGCAGATAGTTGACTGGATTTTTGAAATGGGCGAGCTGGAGTTTATGCCAAAAGTTGTTGTAAATGAGTTCATCAAGCAACGCTTCAATAATTCACTCTTGAGTATCGGTCTCCAGAAAATTTTCGATGTGGATGAGACATTCCTTAAAGAGTCTGACTGGTTCTATGATGAGGTTATCGCAACTAAACACGGAGACTTCTTTAATAAGAAATCAATTAATTACAGTAAAAAAACTAAGAGTATTACAAGTGAGGATTTGTTCTAAATTATTAATTTATAAAAAACACAAAACATGTATTGGCTCAATGAAAATAGCAAGAAATTCTTATCAAAAGGTTATCTCTTAGAAGGGGTGACTGCCGAAGAACGTATTCGTGAGATCGCCACCATTGCTGAGAAGTATTTAAATAAACCTGGTTTTGCAGATAAATTTTATGACTACATGTCTCGTGGTTTTTATTCCCTTGCTTCCCCTGTCTGGTCAAACTACGGCCTCACTCGTGGCTTACCTATTAGTTGCTTTTCGAGTTATATAGCGGATGATATGGCTCGTATACTGTTTACACACGCCGAAGTGGGTATGATGACTAAATACGGAGGTGGTACTGCAGGTCACTTCTGTGATTTGCGTCCACGTGGGGCCGTCATCAAAGATAATGGATTTTCTTCTGGGTCGGTGCATTTTATGGAACTTTTTGATGGCCTTATCAACATCGTCAGTCAGGGTTCTGTGCGTCGTGGTCACTTTGCTCCATATCTACCAGTCGAACACCCAGATATTGAAGAATTTCTTAATATTGGTAAAGAAGGTCACCCAATCCAAGAGTCCACTTACGCCATCACGGTCACCGACAAATGGCTCAAAGCCATGGTGGGTGGAGATCAGGATAAACGTAAAATTTGGGCAAGAATTATCCAACGTCGTACTGAAATAGGTTATCCTTATATCTTTTTTACCGATACAGTAAACAACAATACCGTTGATGTATATAAAGATAAAAAAATGAAGATTCATGGTAGTAATCTGTGTTCAGAAATTTGCCTACCTACAAGCGATGAGATATCTTTTGTCTGCTGTTTGTCTTCAATCAATCTTCGTCACTACAAAGAGTGGAAGGACACTGATGCCGTAGAGACTCTTGTTATGTTCCTAGATACCGTCATTTCGAATTTCTTAGAAAGACTTGAGAGTTTGCGTGATAGTTCAGACCCGCAAAAACAAACTGCCTTTTATTTTATGCAACGTGCTTACAAATTTGCAAAAGAGCATCGTGCGCTCGGCCTTGGAGCACTTGGCTGGCACACCTTGCTCCAAGAAAACAACCTAGCTTTTGAAAGCGAAGAAGCGATGAGCTTAAACCGCGAGATATTCAAAACCATTAATGAGCGTGCATATAAAGCGTCTCGTGAGCTTGCCCAAGAACTAGGTGAACCTGAGATTTTAAAGGGTTATGGTCGTCGCAATACTACACTCCTTGCTATTGCCCCAAATACTTCTTCTGCTTTTATTTTGGGTCAAGTATCTCAAGGAGTAGAGCCAGTTATGTCCAACTGTTTTGTGAAAGATGTAGACAAAATGAAAGTAACAATCAAAAATCCAATGCTAGAAGCACTGCTAACAGAAAAAGGCATCAACACTCCAGAAATATGGAGTAGTATTCGAGACAACGATGGTTCAGTGCAACACCTCGACGAACTGACTGATCACGAAAAGAAAGTATTCCGTACTTTTAGTGAGATAGATCAAAAAGCAATTATCGACCAGGCAGCAGATCGTCAAAAATACCTTGATCAGTCACAATCTCTAAACCTAATGATTGATCCTACAATATCCACCAAAGACCTAAATGCACTATACCTATATGCCTGGGAAAAAGGAGTAAAAACACTCTATTATCAACACAGCATGAGTGCTGCACAACAATTTGGTCGTAAGAAGCTTCAAGAAGTAGAACTCAAGAAGAAGCAGACAGCAAATGTCATCCATACTTCCGACAATGTGTGTGTGAGCTGTGAAGGATAATATTGTAAAAATAAAACCCTATCGATATGATAGGGTTTTATTTTATATCTTCTTTTGTCTGCAGCTCTAATTCTTTTAGTATATTTTTGACCTCTTTCTCTATCTTTTCATTTATTTCTTTTTTCTTTTCTTCGCCTTTTTCGGTTTTCTTTTTTACCTCCTCTTTGTCAGATTTCTTTTTCTCTTGGCTGATGCTCTGTGTGCTAATCTCGACACTCCTTAACGATGCTTTTGTATCTATTTGCACTTCTTCTTTTATCTCTTGTTTCGCAGGCTCGGTAGCATCAGGTGAAGGAGAAACTGTCGTTACCTCTGTAATCGGAGTCACCACCTCGGCGGGTTTTTGAGCCTCTGTTGTGATGGTATTTTGAGTGTCTTTTGCTGCTTCCGTTGTTTTAAGTTCTGTGATGTGTTCATCGACAAGAGCATGAATTTCTTTAATATCTTCTTTACCAGCCTCATCAATTTCCACAAGCGTGTCTTCATTACTTGCAAGTTTGGACAAGACGACTGCATGCGCTTCTAGTTTATTCTCAAATTCAGCTTTTACTTCAGCTGCTTGGGTAGTGTCACCACTTGCCTCTATTTCAGCAACTATTTTCTTTACATTCTGTGCATTTTTTGCAAAATTTTCTTTTATTTGGGCTTTTGCTTTTGGAGTGATTTTCTTTTTCTTGACGGTGAGTTTCTCTGCTTCTTTCAAGCGGCGCTCTGCTTTTACCGCTTCAAAACGAGCGTTTGCATTTGGAGACAAAGCCATCCAAGACTCAACTTGTTCGTTTACATTTACCTTCATGGAATACAGTGTCTCGCCAGGCAAGGCATAGTTGGCAGCGAAAGAAGTACCACCAAATAATACGAGTATTAAAATAACAGCGAGGGGCACAAAACGTTTTTCATGCCACGATAACGCAAGACGAAACCGATATGCGTACGAGCTTTCGATGATATCTTTTTTTGGTATATGTACTGGATGTGATGCAATGTGTGCTTTTATCTGAGATAGCAGCAAATCACGCTCCTCATTTTCTAAGGAAACTTGTTTTGCTTCAGCTATTATTTTGTCCCAGACATTTTTCATTATAATTATTGTTTATTCTTCATTAAAAATTTCGTTTATTTTCTTGATACCACGATGAATTTTTACAGAAATTGCATTTTCAGAATCACCAAGCATCTCTGCTATCTCTTTATTTGAAAAATCTTGTACGTACTTCATAAAGATAACTTCACGATATTTCTCAGGTATCTTACTAAGTACTTCAAGGGCAATCGCCCCATCAATCTGATCCGCAATACGTTCCTCTTCGTCTACCCGAATATCAAAGCCATCCTCAGTCATGGATTCGAGCGATACGGTCTTTTTCTTGCGGTACTCGTCAATAATCATATTGCCTAGTACTCGATAGAAAAACGCCTTAAAATTGTCTATTTCCTTACCTTCGGCTACATGGTTCCAAGCACGAAGGAAAGTCTCTTGGACAAGATCTTTCGCCAAATCCCTGTCAGATACTTTAAATAACGAGTATCGAAAGAGGGCGTCTGCGTGTACTTCACATGCCCGTATGAAATTTTCTTCTTTACGGTTCATAACTTTAGACGTTTAAACGCCTCAAATATTACAGGCCCATATAAATTCTAGCAAAATTATTCAAAATATACGAGGTTATTGGCTAAATACTGCTGGGCATTTCTTGCCATTTACCGTGCTGTAGAGGGTTGTCTCGGTACAACCCACAAATTCAGCTATATTTGGCATACCCACCTGACACACACGCTCAAGCGGGCGGTATGTCGAACTAAATACCGTGGATTGATCTCTCCCATCGGCATATTTCACTATATAGTCTATATCTGCAGTATATCCTTGGGTTGGGGTATTTTCGCATATTTTCTGCTCTGGGAGCAAAGTAGCATTATATACATATCGAGTCGGCAAAAGTCGGCTATAGGCATGCAACTTTGGTTTACTCAGAGAGGCCTGTCGACCATCGTCTACTCCATATATTTCAAATATGGCTTTCATGTTCTCTGTGCGTCCACGTATGACGATATCGTACCCTGTGTCGTTTTTAAACTTTAAATCTGGTCCCAGATTTGAGATAGTGGCATCAAGTCCTGGTTTGTAGAAAGGTACAACGAAGGTATGATTGTGTCGCTCGGTCACCGGTAAGCCAGCCTGGAGTATGCTTTGAAAAAGCGTCGTGGAGACATGACACAACCCGCCCCCGAGCCCAAGAATGACTTCGCCATTTAGAAAAGACTTTGCTTCTTTGAATCCATTTTCTACAAGCACTGGCCCAAGTGTTTCCAAAAAAGAAAATTCTTCGCCTGGAGCCACCTTTGTGCCATCGATTTTTGCAATACCGAGTTCGATATTACTATTGCGATTTTGTATACCACCAGCATAACTCACCTCTGCTCGACCAAGCAGCACAGGTAAAGGCATCGGAGGTTTCATCTCTGTTTGTTTTTGAGTAATGATTTCCTTAATGACGGAAATACTCCGTGCTTCTTGTCTAAGATTTTTTAACAATGCAGATATATTTAAATCTGCATAATACAAAGGGATACCAATAGCGACAACAACGAGCATACATGCAAGTAATTTTTCTTCTAAATTTTTAAATTTTAGATTCATATATTCTCAACGCTTAACTGCGCTCCCCCACTTGCTGACGCCACATCGCATAATACAGCCCTTTTAGATCAAGTAATTCTTGGTGTGTGCCACGCTCACTAATCTTTCCTTTTTCAAGAACATAGATAGAATCTGCATGCATGATGGTCGAGAGGCGGTGTGCGACAAGTATCGTTATTTGATTTTTTTGATTACTGACATCTCTCACCGTTTTTGTGATTTCTTCTTCGGTGATAGAATCCAGTGCTGATGTTGCTTCGTCAAAAACAAGGATTGTAGGCTTGCGGAGCAGTGCTCGAGCAATAGACAATCGTTGCTTCTCGCCGCCTGAAATCTTAACTCCACCTTCTCCTATCGTGGTATCCAGACCTTGGAGCGCTCGTGCCAAGAGCGTATCACATGCACTTTTGTGCAATACTTCCATCATCTCTGCTTCAGTTGCATGTGGATTTACAAAAAGCAGATTTTCACGGATAGTGCCGGCAAAAAGTTGTGTATCTTGAGTAACGAACCCTATCTGCTCACGCACTAGGGCTAAATCAACCTCTGTACTAGAAATGCCATTGTACATGACAGTTCCAGAAACTGGTTGATACAGACCCACCAAGAGTTTAATCAGGCTTGTCTTGCCAGAGCCAGAAGGGCCAACGAATGCGATCGTCTGCCCCTTGGTGATACCAAAGGAAATATCGTCCAATGCATCTTGGTCAGCGTTTTTGTATTTAAAAGAGACATTTTCAAATGAGAGCTCTTCCACTCCACCAAGCTTCTTTGGGTGTTCTGGTACACGTTCGACTTGCTTGTCGATAATTGACTTGAATTTTTCCATCGAGGATTCGGCTTCTCTGTGCGCAGTGATGACTGCCCCGATTTCTTGCAAAGGTCCGAATACATAAAATGAATAAATATATAATGTAAAAAACTGTCCGAATGTAATGGTTTTATTGAAGACAAGATATAACAAGAAGAGTAAAATAGCATTTCGAATCAGATTGATGAGGGTGCCTTGCACAAAACTAATACTTCGTATGTAGCGGAGTTTTTTGAGCTCTAATTTTAATATTTTATCGGTAGTACTATTGAGTCGCTTAATCTCCTGCTCTGCAAGCCCGAGGCTTTTTACCAACTCAATATTCCGCAGAGATTCGGTGGTTGACCCGGCGAGATTTGTCGTCTCGCCGACGATGAGTTTTTGCATCTGTTTGACTTTGTTTGTCAGTAAGTATGACAGACCACCCACGAGAGGTATGGTAAGTGCATATAAAATCGCTACACCCACATACAACGTCGCTGCATAGACAGACACAAAGACAAACCCAATGAGTGATATAAAGACCACATTGATGAGTAGACCCACGTACTTTTCTGCGTCGGTGCGGGCTTTTTGTAAAATACCAAGCGTCTCACCACTGCGCTGGTCTTCAAATACATCATAAGGTAATGAGAGGGCGTGGCGAACCCCGTCTTGATACATCTCTGCACCAGCCCGTTGGGTCACCATGTTCAGATAATAATCTTGCAGATTTTTTGCGACTCGTGAGACAAAGACCACCCCAATCGCTACGAGTAACAAACTGATGACTCCATAGAAAAATTCAGTTCGAGAATAAGCATCTGGCTGGGAAGCATACTCATCGATAATGCGTTGGAAAATCAATGGATCGATAAGTGAAAAGACTTGATTGAGTACAGCAAAAAAGAGCACCCAAAGGCACAGACGCCAGTATTTTTTTAAATATACATATAATATGTTCATAATCTATACCCCTACATCCTCCTACTGTCGTATGCCCAATGCAGTAATGCTTGGCGTTGCTTACTATGAAATTATATATCACCCATCGTACAGTTTTTTTTGATTTGTGAAATATGTCGGCGCATAGCGACCCAGCGCTTTATCTGCCGCTCATCATCCTCGCCTCTCCTACCCATGTAATACCGACAGTACCATTCAAACCAGCCTCGAGGATCGTCTTTATGTATCCAGCCTTTTTCTCGCCAGACAGAAAGAGGCTGACTGGCTTTCACTTTAAAGTAATTAATCTTTGCGTCTTGGGCATAGATACCTTTTTTCTGAAATTTACCTTTTGTGAACCAGATCTTTGGATATTCCCCTGTGCAATCACGTAAATACACTCCACCAAAAACCCCAAGCTCCAACATCTCTTTTGGGGATAGGTCAGGTCGAAAACGTGCGTCGAAATTCTTGCCCACCGGCTCAGTACAGACGTAGCTATACCCTTTTTGCATTTTATTGTTCACCCTGACACGCCTTGGTTTCATATTTCTATTATATGATTTTTATATATATTTTTCTATTTTATGTAGTTTTAAATATTTGTTGACACATACCCCTAGGGGGTATATACTAGGAGTATGAAATACATGCA
>JBKBJD010000003.1:0-3509 GCA_046294035.1 Minisyncoccia bacterium | reverse complement strand
GGCGATAAATTAAAAATTATTAAACACTTAAAACGCATCGAGGGTCAGATGCGTGGTCTGCAAAAAATGGTCGAAAACGATACGTATTGTATCGACATCATAACTCAGACCTCTGCCGTCAAGCAGAGTTTGTCGAGTGTGGAGGACTTGTTAATGGAAAACCATCTCGGTCACTGTGTACATCATCAGATGTCTTCAGGGCAAACCGAAAAAGCTAAACAAGAAGTATTAAAAGTTTATAAATTAAAAAGAAAATAATTTTATGCAAAAAGTATCTATCTATGCATCGCTAGGTTTTATGATCGTTAGTTTGTTTTTAGGTATATTGATCGGGTATTACCTCACACCAGAATATCAGGGCTCCATGTATGAAAAAAATGCTATGAATTTGGGTCCAGCCGATCGTAATTTTGATTTACGTTATATCAACGCCATGGCTAGTCACCATCGTGGTGCCATGCTCTTGGCCGAACAATTAGCAAAAAACACCGCTCGACCAGAATTACAATCACTGGCACAAGATATATTAAAAAATGAGCCAGTTTTGATCGATGAATTGTATGCCTGGAAAAAAGAATGGTACAACGACAGTCGCAAGGCTCGTGATCCTATCATCGCCAACTTGGGAGATGCCGACGAAACTTTTGATTTAAGATTCTTAAATGCCATGATCGCTCACCATGAGGCTGGTATACAAATGACCAAAGAAACACACGCTAAATCCAGTCGAAGTGAAATCTTGAACAATGCAAATGGGGTCGAGCAATTCTTAACAAATAGTTTGCAAACCCTAAAAGACTTAAGGCAAACTTGGTACAACATCTAAACATGAGCAAAAAAATATTTAAGATTAAGGGCATGCATTGCGCCAGTTGCGCCCAAATCATCACAAAAAAGATATCGGCCATGCCTCATGTTCATCATGCGGAAGTAAATTACGCCAACGAAAAAGCGAAAATTGAATTTGATGATACAAAAACCAATGTTGAAGCTTTTAATTCTGAAATTAAAAAGCTAGGCTATTCTCTCGTTGTCGAAAACGAAGATCATGGTCAGCATGCAAAAACTTCTGACACTGAGCTTTTAGATTTGACGGCCAAAACACAGTTCATTTTGCCAGCAGCTCTGACGGTCTTTCTCTTGATGATGTGGGATATATTGGCTCGATTTTTTCCTGCTGTCCCCAACCTACCCATCCCGATGCAACTTTTCAATATATTGTCGATGGCGCTGGCGACCGTGGCATTATTTTGGGTGGGTAAACCATATCTAAATGGTGTCGTGCGTTTTCTAAAATACAGAGTAGCCAATATGGACACTTTGGTGGGTATTGGCACCCTAGTTGCCTACTTATACAGTGTCATCGTCACTCTCCTTCCCCAGGTAGGCGCACTCTTGCGATTACCTGAGTACACGTATTTCGACGTGACAATAGTCGTAATTGGCTTTATTACTTTTGGTAAATACCTAGAAGTTAGATCTAAAAAGAAGACCGGCGAAGCGATCGAAAAACTTTTGGGCTTACAAGCGAAAATGGCCATGGTGTTAAGAGATGGCAAAGAACAAGAGATAAAGATAGATGAAGTAATTCATGGTGATGTGGTCATCATCAAACCTGGTAGCAAAATTCCAGTAGATGGAATCATCATAGAAGGTGCTTCTTATGTCGATGAATCGATGCTAACCGGTGAACCGATTCCAGTAGAAAAGAAAACAGAAGATACCGTAGTAGCTGGCACACTCAACACCACCGGTGCTTTCCAAATCAAAGCTACCAAAATCGGTGAAGAAACCATGCTGGCGCAAATCATAAAAATGGTCGAGGAAGCTCAAGGTAGCAAAGCACCTATCGAAGCTTTGGCTGATAAAATATCGAGTGTCTTCGTGCCTACTGTCTTGGTGATCGCCTTTATGGCTTTAGCTATCTGGCTCACTGTCGGAGCGTATTATCTCGGTTTTACAGAAGCAGTCTCTTTGGGAATTTTGTCTTTTGTCAGCATATTGGTCATCGCTTGTCCGTGCGCGCTGGGACTGGCGACACCAACAGCTATCATCGTCGGTGTTGGCAAGGGTGCTAAAAATGGAATTCTGATCAAGGATGCAGCTACGCTGGAATACTTGCACAAAGTCGATACATTGATCGTGGACAAGACTGGCACCATTACTTTGGGAAAACCATCCGTTGTCGATATCCAAAGTAAAATAGACACGCCTCAATTTATGCAGATCTTAGTATCACTAGAGAAGAAATCCGAACACCCGATCGCCCACGCTATCGTAGCCTATGGACAAAAAGAAAACATCTCAGAAAAAAATGTGGAAGAATTTAGCATCATCGAAGGCAAGGGTCTTTCGGGTAAAATTGATGGTAAAAATTATTATGCTGGAAATGTAACCCTGGCATCTGACAAAAATTTATCTTTTGATAAAAGTGAACTAGAAAAATACACCAGTGCTGGTAAAACACCTGTCTTGTTGATGAATGAAGAAAAAGTATTAGGTTTTGTAATGGTGGCTGACGAGGTAAAATCAGACTCTGACCAAGCAGTCAAAGACCTCCATAAACTAGGTATCAAGATCATCATGGCTACCGGCGATGATGAACAAACAGCTAAATATGTCGCTTCTTTAGTGGGTATCGATGAAGTGATAGCTGGTGTCTTGCCTGGTGACAAACAAAATATCGTCAAAAAATTACAAAGCGAAGGCCACAAAGTAGCCATGGCAGGTGACGGGGTAAACGATGCACCCGCCCTAGCTCAAGCCAATGTCGGTATTGCTATGGGCACAGGCACAGACGTAGCTATCGAATCAGCTGGTATTACACTACTACACGGAGACATCTCAAAACTTGCCAAAGCCATCCGCTTGTCTAAAATCACTATGCAAGGCATCAAGCAAAACTTATTTTGGGCTTTCATTTATAATGTCATAGGCATTCCATTAGCTGCTGGCGCCTTCTACCCTGTTTTTGGTTTTTTGCTCAACCCAGTCTTTGCTGGTTTTGCTATGGCCATGTCGAGTGTTTCTGTCGTATCAAACTCATTACGTATTAAAATTAAAAAAATATAATCAATGGAAAAAAAATACAAATTTCACGTCAACGGTATGCACTGCAACTCGTGTGTACTCTTGATTGAAGAATCTATCAATGCCATACCGAATGTCACCAAGGCAAAAGCTAGTTTAAATGGACACACTTTAGAAGTCAGTGGAGATTTCGGTGATTTAACACCAAGAGAAATCGCAAACCTTTTTACAGATCAAATCAAAGACAGCGTTTATACTGTGAGTCTTGAAAATAAAAAACACGACGTTAGTTGGTCAGAATTTCAATTTGCCATACCAATAGCACTCATTTTTACTACATTGTTCATATTGTTACAAAAAACTGGATTAGTGAACTTGACTAGTGGTTCTGGAGTAAATTATGGCACCGCCTTTGTTGTGGGTATTATTGCCTCACTCTCTACCTGCATGGCAGTGGTCGGGGGGCTTGTACTATCTAT
>JBKBJD010000039.1:0-5151 GCA_046294035.1 Minisyncoccia bacterium | reverse complement strand
TCACTATCAATCGGAATCGTCGGTCTGCCCAACGTCGGCAAATCAACCCTTTTTAATGCTTTAACTAAAAAATCTGTCCCAGCAGAGAACTATCCTTTTTGTACTATCGACCCATCGGTGGGTATTGTGCCTGTGCCAGATGAGCGGGTGGACAAGCTTAATGACTTTTCAAAGTCGGCTAAAAAAATACCAGCTGTCATAGAATTCGTGGATATCGCAGGTCTTGTGGCTGGGGCGTCTAAGGGAGAAGGCTTGGGTAATCAATTCCTTACTAATATCCGTGAAGTAGATGCCATCGCACATGTGGTGCGGGCTTTCGAAGATCCTGGGGTGATTCATGTAGCCAACAAAGTCGATCCAATGTCAGATATTGGGGTAATAAACCTCGAGCTTGTTTTGGCTGATTTTGAGACTGTGTCAAAGAGAATTTCAAATCTATCTCGAGATGTAAAAAGAGGTGACAAAGAAGCAGTGTCTGAAGATGCAATCTTGCAAAAGATAGCCAAGGTTTTAGAAGCAGGGCACTTGGCTTCAGACGCAGACCTATCTGTAGAAGAAAAGATCAAAATAAAATCTTTAAATCTCCTAACACTCAAACCCATGCTTTATGTACTTAATACCTCTGAAGCAGCAAACAATATAGACATTAATCCGCCAGGGCTTTTTGTTAAAATTGATACTGTGTTTGAAAAAGGTTTTGATGATTTGATAAAAAAGAGTTATGAACTACTTGGCCTGGAGACCTTCTTCACTACAGGCGAAGATGAGACGAGAGCTTGGACGATAAAGAAGGGCAGCACAGCACCTATCGCTGGTACTGCTATCCATACGGATTTTAAAGATAAATTCATCCGGGCAGAGGTGATACATTGTGATAAATTACTTGAAGCCGGATCATACGCTATCGCTCGCGAAAAAGGTTTGGTACGTACAGAAGGGAAGGAGTACATAGTCAAAGATGGGGACGTTATAGAATTCAAAATATAGGTAGCATGAACAAAAAGAAACCAAGCTAGCGCTTGGTTTCTTTTTGTTCAGTTGAGTGATGATGTGCACCACTTTTTTGTTTTATTTCCTGTATTTCTTTCAGGAGGGCTTGTAGGGTGTGTTCCATGTATTCAAAACGGGAGAGTTCAGTTGCTTCTTCGTCTTCAGACATTTCTTCGACATCTTCCTGGAGCTCGCCAACGTCTTCGGAAATCTCTTCCACATCTTCTTGAAGTTCACCGACATCTTCCGAGATCTCTTCGACATTTTCCTGAATCTCATCAACATCTTTCTGAATCTCATCAACGTCTTCCTGAATTTCTTCTATATCTTCAGAAACCTCTTCCAGGTCTTCACTATGTTGATTAATGGTCATCTGGATAAATATAGCTAGATAGATGGCTTCTAGCGAGACTAGGGTGGTTAAGATGAGTAAAATATCATCAATTGAAAAACCAAAAAAACGCAAGCTAAAAATAACAATGAAAAATATCGTATGGATAACCACAGATTGGGCTGAGCCAATCCAGCGGGTAACTTGAAATGACAGATTTTGCTGCCTTTTTTTCATAGATTTTTGGACGCTTAACTTACAATACTCTAAATGGTATACTTTTTTTTATGGAAACACAACACTCAAACGGGGGAAACCCCACCAAGCTTCATGTCGGTTTTTTCTTTTTATCATTAGGTTTTTTAGTGACACTCATTACGTCAGTGGTGGCTTTTTTGAATCTTGCCTTCAGTACCCTCGATAAACGTTTCCCAGACGTATTGAATGCGGTTTATACCTACGGCTACAGCTCGTATGATTATGAGAGCATGCGCACTGCACTCTCGACGCTCATCATTTTCTTTCCTGCGCTCTTGGTCGTGGCATATTTTTGGAACAAAAGGGTTGCTTTGGGTATCGGTAGTGTAGATACTCATATAAAAAAATGGCTTACATATATTGTACTTTTCCTATCAGCCCTTGTCGTGGCTATTGACCTTGTTACTTTGGTACGTTATTTTGTTGCCGGTGAAATCACAAATAGATTTATCTACAAAGTTCTGATTACACTTGTTGTAGCTTCATTTGTTGGTGGTTATTTTATAATACAGTTATTGGGCAAGAAGAAAATTTTTGGTATGCCGATCGGACTGAGTTCTGCTATAAAAGCTTCGGTGTTGGTTGTTGCTCTCATATCTTTCAGTTTTGTTGTGATGGGTAGCCCAAAGACGCAACGTCTGTTGCGCCTTGATGAAAGACGTATTCAAGATTTGCAGAGCATCCAATATCAGGTGATAACCTATTGGCAACAAAAAGAAAAATTACCGGCAAGTTTGTCAGATATGGCAAATCCAATATCAGGTTATACTCTTCCAGTAGATCCAGAGTTTGAAAAAGGATTTTCTTATGAATATACCTCAAAAGACAAATTGTCTTTTGAGCTTTGTGCAACATTTGCTTTGCCTATAAAGGAAGGCTGGATTGAGTCTCGTGGCGGGGTAATGCCTGTCTATGTAGGGGAAAAGGCTGTCAGTGAACCGGCAATGATGGGTGGAGTGAATGAATCATGGGCACATGAAGCCGGTCGTACATGTTTTACTCGTACCATTGATCCGGAAATTTACCCACCATTTCCAAAACCAGAATCAAAATAAATAGTCTCAAATTCCATGGAATGTCAGAATACACTTTGCCATATGAAAAAATACGATCATAAAAAAATAGAAAAGAAGTGGAGAAAAACATGGGAAAATAAAAACACATATAAAACAGAATCAAAATCAAAAAAGAAAAAGTTTTATGTGCTTGATATGTTTCCTTATCCGTCTGGAGCAGGGCTCCACGTGGGTCACCCAAGAGGGTATATCGCATCTGATGTATACGCTCGTTTTAAGCGGATGCAGGGTTTCAATGTGTTGCATCCGATGGGTTTTGATAGTTTTGGTTTGCCAGCCGAGCAATACGCTATACAGACCGGTAAACACCCTGGACCTTTTACAGAGACTCTGATTAAAAAATACAAAGATCAACTACAGTCGATACTTTTTTCATATGATTGGGATCGAGAGATAGCGACACACAGACCAGAATATTATCGATGGACTCAATGGATTTTTCTAAAATTATATGAGCATTATTATGACACCAAGCTCAATAAAGCGGTCCCTGTATCGGAACTAGTGTCTGTATTGGAAAAAGAAGGTAACAAAAAAGTGCAAGCTTTTTGCGATACAAAAACTCCGATTATTTCAAAAGATGATTGGGCTAATTTCTCACTAGTCGAACGTCAGCATTTTTTGATGCATTATCGTATTGCTTATGAAGGATATGCAGCTGTAAATTGGTGTGCGGAACTCGGCACTGTGCTGGCCAATGACGAGATTATTTTAGACAAAGACGGCAAGATGGTTTCTGAGCGTGGTGGACACCCTGTGGTGCGCAAAGAAATGCGTCAGTGGTTTATGCGCATTACAGCATATGCGGATAGATTACTCTCGGGTCTTGATACTATAGATTGGAGCCAATCAATTAAAGAAATTGAGAGGAATTGGATAGGCCAGTCCACTGGTTCTGAAATTGATTTTGCTTTAGTAAACGAAAAAGATGAAAATCTCGGTAAACTAACTGTGTTTACGACACGCGCGGATACTATCTTTGGTGTCACTTATGTCGTACTTGCACCAGAGCATGATTTGTTAGAAGTGTTACAACCTCACCTAAAAAACCCACAAGATGTTTCTATGTATATAGAGAAGGTCAGATCTATATCTGAGCAAGACCGTACGAGTGGAGAAAAAGAAAAAACTGGTATTAATCTTTCTGGTATCTATGCAATCAATCCTGCGAACAACGAGAAGGTGCCTGTTTGGTTAGCGGACTATGTTTTAGCTTCATACGGTACGGGTGCGGTGATGGGTGTGCCGATGCACGATGAAAGAGATCAAGAATTTGCAAAAAAATATTCTCTACCAATTACTGATCGGCCTCTTGTCGATGCAAAGAAAATTACTAAAGAGGTGGGTGGTAAAATAGTCACCAAATATAAAATGCGAGACGCTATCTTTGCTCGTCAGCGATATTGGGGTGAACCTATACCTTTGCGTTATGATGCTTCAGGAATGATTGAGCCATTGTCTGAAAAAGAATTACCACTTGAATTACCAAAAGTAAAATCATATCAACCGACAGGAAACGGTGAGTCACCACTTAGTTCTGTATCTTCTTGGGTAAAAGCAGGATACGAGACGAATACTATGCCTGGCTGGGCAGGAAGTTCTTGGTATTTCTTGCGTTACATGGATCCCGAGAATAAAAAAATGATCGCATCTCCTGAGGCTCTTGCTTATTGGCAGGATGTTGATTTGTATGTTGGGGGTTCAGAGCACGCCACGGGCCACTTGCTATACGCCCGTTTTTGGCACAAGTTCTTGAAAGATATTGGTGTTGTTGCTGCCGAAGAACCATTTAAGATACTAAAAAATCAGGGTATGATTTTGGCAACCGATGGGCGTAAGATGTCTAAGCGATGGGGGAATGTGATCAACCCTGACGATGTTATATCGACTCATGGCGCAGATACTATGCGTGTTTATGAATCATTTATGGGTCCTTTTGAATCAAGTCAGCCTTGGTCTACGGATAGTATTGTGGGAGCGCGTCGTTTTGTTGAGCGCGTATGGCGTCTTGCTCACAGCGTTCAAGATAAAAAATATAAAGAGACTGATATTGAAATATTGAAATTACTCCACAAAACTATTAAAAAGGTGACAAATGATATTCAAGCTTTTGCTTTTAACACAGCGGTGTCATCAATGATGATCTGGCTTAACGAAGCAGAAAAAAGAAACGTGATTGCTAAAAATGATTTATTGAAATTCTTACAAATTCTTGCCCCGTTCGCTCCTGCAATCACCGAAGAAATCTGGGAGATGTATAATATGAAAGGATCTATCCATCTATCAGTTTGGCCAAATCATGATGAAGCTTTGGTTCAAGAATCAGAATCGAAAATTGTTATACAGGTCAATGGTAAGGTTAGGGCAGAAATGTTGGTATCATTAGATGCAACAGAAGAAGAAGTGCGAGGACTTGCTCTCATTAATCCTCAGGTTCAAAAATTTATCGATGGAAAGAAACCCAAAAAGATAATTTATGTGAAAGGAAAAATTCTG
>JBKBJD010000038.1:0-5182 GCA_046294035.1 Minisyncoccia bacterium | reverse complement strand
AGGGGTTCCGGCTTCAGACTGGAGTTGGGGTGCATTAATGTTTGATATGGATAACGATGGTTATAATGATATTTATGTTTGTAATGGTGTAAATAGAGATGTAACTGATTTAGATTTTATAGATTTTTTTGCTAATGATGTTATTCAAAAAATGGTATTAACCGGCAAAAAAGATAATGTAGATCAGGTACTATTAAAAATACCGCAAAACCCATTACCAAATAAAGCTTTCCATAATCAACACGATTTGCGGTTTATAGATAAAGCTAAACAATGGGGGCTGGTGCAATCTTCGTTTTCAAATGGTGCGGCTTATGGCGAGTTAGATAATGACGGCGACTTGGATTTGGTAGTGAACAATGAAAATATGGAGGCCTTTGTATACAAAAATTTAATAGCTCTGCTTAACCGAACCAAAGAAGCTTGGTCGTATATTGAATTTCAACTAAAACGCCGATATGACTTGATTCCAAATTTGGTCAATTCGGTGAAGGGATATGCTACTCACGAATCAACCGCTTTTGAAAAAGTAACCCAAGCGCGAGCGGAAGCTATGCAAGCAAAGACCATGTCAGAGCATGCAAAGAGTGAAGCCTTATTGGGTGGTGCTATTTCTGGTATTTTCGGTATTGCTGAAGCTTACCCAGATCTTAAAGCAAACACTAACTTTTTAGAGTTGCAACGTGAGTTAGCCGATACTGAAAACAAAATTCAAGCAGCTCGACGTTTTTACAATACAAATGTTCGTGACATGAATACCACTATCGAACAATTCCCAACAAATAGTATCGCAGGGATGTTTGGTTTCAAGGGGGCTGAATTCTTTGATTTACCAGATGGTGACGTGGCTCAGCAAAACGTAGAAGTTAAATTTTAAATTCTATGACTAAATTTGGAAAAATAATTTTGTTTGTCGGTTTTTTGGTAGTGGTGGCAATTTTTGTTTTTGTCTTACAACGTGAGACTCCTATTTCGGAAGCTCCTACAATCGAGAATCCGGTTGTAGATACTAAATTACCAGGTGAGTACGACACTACTTTGGTTTCTGGTAATAAGTCTGACCTAGTATATCTCTCTATCGCACCAAATACTGTTGTGCCTAAAGGCATACTGTCGTATCGCGGTTCGGTCAAAGGTGGATACTTTTTTGAAGCAAATATTCTGATTAATATATTGGATGCAAACTTCAATGTTTTGAAGGCAAGTAATGCTGTAGCCAAGACTGAATGGATGACTGCAGATCCAGTAGAATTTGAAGGTAATATTGACTTTACTGGTTTGCCAGCGGGTCAGGCATATTTTGAGATTCATAATGATAATGCGTCAGGTGAACCAGAAAACGATAAATACATCCGCATTCCAATCTTGATACCACAATAAAATGGCATCACTTTATACACAACAATCAAAAAATATTACAAAAACTTGGTTTTTGATGACCATGTTTTTCGCTGTGGTTATAGCTTTGGGCTGGTTCTTTAGTTATTACTACCAGAACCCAAACATCCTCTACATCTTTGCTATTTTTAGTATTGTGATGAACATAGTCTCATACTGGTACTCAGATAAGATAGTAATAAAGCTTTCGGGTGCCAGAGAGGCAAGTCGAAAAGAATACTTCGATCTTTATACTACCGTTGAGAATTTATCTATTACGGCTGGATTGCCAATGCCAAAGGTATACATTATCAACGATCCGGCACCAAATGCTTTTGCTACTGGACGCAACAAAGAGCACGCAGTTGTAGCTGTGACTACTGGCCTCTTGGCTATACTAGAGAAAAATGAACTTGAGGGTGTGCTTGGTCATGAACTTGCTCACATTGGCAATCGGGATATGTTGCTTTCAACAGTCGTGGTGGTGCTTGTTGGTTTTGTGTCTATAATCTCAGATATGTTTATGAGGAGTCTTATTTTTGGAGGGCATAGAGATGATGACAGTCGAGGAGGCAATGTGCTCGCCATTGTCGGTATTATTTTGGCTATTCTGGCACCTTTCTTTGCTATGCTGATTCAGTTAGCTATTTCTCGCAAAAGAGAGTTTTTGGCAGACGCTTCAGGTGCACTACTTACTCGCTATCCAGAAGGACTAGCAAATGCACTTCGAAAAATATCTCAATACAGCCAGCCTATGGCACGTCAATCAAGTGCTATTGCTCATCTTTACTTGGCTGACCCAAAAGGGTATAAAATAGGCAAGAAGATCAGCGGATTATTCGCTACTCATCCACCCGTCGAGGATCGAATTAAAGCATTAATAGGAAAATAAATTATGGAAATAAAAGATATAGAGACACTGGCTGAGCTTGCTCGCCTAGACCTGCCAGCAGATGAAAAATCTGCGCTAGTGGGTGAATTTTCAGGTATTTTAGAATATGTAGATATAGTGCGTGGAGCCGATGTGGATGATGTAAAATTATCGCCAGAGCATTACAATGCATGGCGCGAAGATGAATATACCGAAAGAGATTTTGATCGAGAATCAATCTTAAAACAATTTCCAGACAGAGATGGAGATTTTTTGAAAGTAAAGAAAATACTATAAACCATGATTGATACAAAGAATTTAACAATTGAAAAAGCGCATGAGGCTATAAAAAGAGGAGAGTACACCTGTCGTGATCTTGCCCTGGCTTATTTAAAAAATATTGAAGATAAAAACAAGGAAATAAACGCCTACCTTGAGGTTTTTGGTGATGTGCTAGAACAAGCAGATAAAGCCGATGAAAGGTTCAAGAATGGTACAGCGGTGCTCATGACTGGTATCCCAATAGCTATCAAAGACAACATTTTATTTAAAGGTCACATAGCTTCAGCTAGTTCAAAAATATTAGAAAATCACGTTGCTGCGTATGATTCAACAGTAGTAAAGAAATTAAAGCAGGCGGGAGCAGTCATCTTGGGTCGCACTAATATGGATGAATTTGCAATGGGTTCCTCTACGGAAACTTCTGCCTATGGTGTAACTCGTAATCCTTATGACCTAAATCGTGTACCCGGTGGTTCGTCCGGTGGGTCTGCTGCAGCTTTAGCAGCAGATATGGCACTTGTAACTCTTGGTACTGAGACTTGTGGTTCGGTGCGTGAGCCATCAGCTTTTTGCAATCTTGTGGGTATCAAACCTACCTATGACACGTGTTCTCGCCATGGAATCATCGCTATGGGTAATTCGCTTGACCAGGTTTCACCATTTGGTAAAAATGTTCGAGATGCAGAGATAGTACTTGAATGTATTTCTGGTTATGACAAAGAAGATGCAACTTCTACACCTACTGAGGTGGTAGAAGCAATCAAAGTTAAGAACACAAAACCAGAAATGAAAAAAATAGGTGTGCCTTGGCATTTATTCAAAGATGGCACTGATCCTGAGGTGATGGAAAATTTTCAAGCTTCAATTGAAAAGTTTAAAAATGCAGGATATGAAATTGTAGATATAGAATTGCCGTATTCAAAATATTCTCTCGCGGTTTATTACATTATTATGCCAGCTGAAGTGTCTACTAATCTGTCTCGTTTTGATGGTATTCGGTATGGCTTTTCTACTCCAGGCAAAGATCTAGTAGATGTGTACAAAAAGAGTCGCTATGGTGGTTTTGGTAAAGAAGCACGTAGGCGTATCTTGTTGGGTACATATGTACTTTCCCATGGATTTCATGATGCGTACTACAACAAAGCAGTGAAGATTCGTGAGAAAATAAAACAAGAAATGCTAGATGCTTTTAAACAAGTAGATTTTATTTCTACTCCCACTGTACCAGTTTTGCCATTTAAACTAGGAGAGAAGATGAGTGACCCTGTTTCTATGTATCTTTGTGATATTTTCTCTGCTCCAGCTAATCTAAGTGGTATGCCGGCGATAGCATTACCAACCGGTTTTTCAAAATCTGGTTTACCCATGTCTATACAATTCACTGCAAATCACTTTTGCGACCAAGCTCTCTTTGATTTAGGGAAAAAATTTGAGATAATTAGATAATTATGAATCCATTGGATCCATTTAATTACGTAAGCCCCTACACCTCACAACCGAATCCAATTTTTGAGCCGAAGTTTATAAATCTCGACTATGTTTTTTATAAATGGTACCTATTCTTTACAGGCGGTGGTACGACAGGTATCGAAGGAGGTGGCGTGACCTTAAACACTCCTTCTTGGTGGACAAGGCTTTTTGGCGGAGGATCTGGTGGAGAAGTAGCTGGAGCTCACACGGTGAGCTTTGTTATGTTTGCTGGATTTATCAAAGATGTGATTTATTTCATGATTTTGTTTTTGATCACACTTATCATTTATTGTGTGATTCGTATGTTTGAAGTGCGCAAGAAAATGCATGACCACCTTCAGCATGAAATTCATGAATATGCACAAAAACAAAAAGCAAAAGAACTTGTCAAAGATGCTGAGCGCACCATCTCTCGTAACGAAGGTTGGGTCAAAGTGCTAAAGAACCTAGAAAGTCAAAATGAAGGGGACTGGCGCATGGCCATCATCGACGCAGACAAAATGCTTGATATGCTGACAGATCAGCTTAATTTGCCTGGTGAGAATTTGGGTGAAAAACTAAAAGCAGCCGATCGCGATCGTTTTAAAACCCTAGATAGTGCGTGGAGTGCGCATATTGTGCGTAATCGTGTTGCTCATGATGGAACAAGTTTTACTCTAACCAAGAGGGAAGCAGACAGAGTAATAGCACTCTACGAGGAAGTTTTTCGAGAGTTTGGCTATATTTAATTATATATTGTTGCGGGTCCTGGACTCGAACCAGGTCCTTCAGGTTATGAGCCTGATGAGGTGACCCTTCCTCCAACCCGCTATGATGCTACTCACTGTACTACACATACATATTTTTTGCAAGGTGTATTTGAAAAAGTTGCTAAATGTGCTAGTATACATCGCATGCAGGTACTCACTTGAGTATGGTGCTGTTTGTCGGCGTAGCTCAGCCGGTTAGAGCGTGGGACTCATAAGCCCAAGGTCGGTGGTTCGATTCCACCCGCCGACACCCTGTAAAGAGTGCAAAAATACACTTTTTATGGTAAATTTTGAAAGTTAAATATGCGATCGTAGCTCAACTCAGGTAAGAATATAGCGAGCACCCGCCTGAGGCGTTTACGATGGTATAGTGAAAGTTCGGTTTGAAAACATAAATATGCGATCGTAGCTCAACTGGTTAGAGCACCCGCCT
>JBKBJD010000037.1:0-5342 GCA_046294035.1 Minisyncoccia bacterium | reverse complement strand
CTAAAAACGGCGCCTCCTCTACTCGCAAAAAAGCGAATCTTAGCTAAATTATATTAAATCATAAAAAACACCCTCGTCTAACGAGGGTGTTTTTTATTACTGATATAAATAAAAAAGCCGGCGCTCTCGTTTGAGCACCGGCAAATTTCTTTTGCGGAATACTTTGATTAAATAAAAAACCAAGCAACCTTACCACACAGGCTGCAAACGCAGCGGTATTGGCGAAAGCCAAACACGAACCGGATTTCTCCGGTTTGGACGTACTCATGGGAACACTTTGCCATGATTGTGATAGATTAGATTTTAAAAACAAAAAGAACGCATCGTGCGTTCTTCAATTCGAAATCAATATACATGAATAATCATGATTTGTCAAACTAAAAAGCACCCTATTGAGGTGCTTTTTAGTTTAATTAGAATAAAGTTGTACACTTGTCACAACTAGACCGGTGGGCATACTCTGCCTCTTCAGTGTCTGGGACTTCTACACCGCACGGCATCTTTCGTGTTTTTACTTCGAAAGTGCCGTCTGGGTTTACCTTCACGCCACCAGTGTCGTGACCATTACTTCGCTTTTCACCTGGGCCTCTTTTGCCAGGATCAAAACCTTTTTCAAAACCTTTTGCCATACCTATATATTAACACATTAAGCTGGCACAAAGGTAAAGGCTGTTCCCTTTCGGCCGGCACGGCCGGTACGGCCGATACGGTGCACATATGTGTCAAAGTTTTTTGGAATATCATAATTGATCACATGGGTCACATCTGGGATATCGAGTCCTCGTGCCGCCACGTCGGTCGCTATCAAGATGGTTAGCTTGTTTATTTTAAAGGCATCTAAGGTACGCAGACGTTCACGACTACGCTTGTCGCCATGAATCCCGGCCACCTTAAAACCGCTCTTGCGTAGAGCCTGTTCAAGTTCGTCGACAGCATGTTTCATCTCTCGAAAAATCAAAACTTTTTCTACCTCCGCACTCGCAAGCAAGGCTTCAAGCTTTGGAAGTTTTTCTTCTTTTGAAGCACGAACGACATTGGCTTCGATATTCTTGGCTGTATCACCAGAAACGACAGAGATAAAGGTCGGATCTTTCAAAAAGTCATGGGCAAGAGTTTTAATCTCAGGAGACATGGTCGCCGAGAAGAAAAGGGTTTGTCTGTCTGGAGAAGTCTTGCCGATGATATATCGCATATCATCTTTGAATCCCATGTCGAGCATACGATCTGCTTCATCAAGGACGACAGATTTATAAGTACTCAAATCAAGAACATTTCTCTTGATGAGGTCGGTCACTCGCCCAGGTGTGCCGATAACAAAAGACACTCCTCTCTCTATCTCACGGATTTGTTTGCCGATAGGCATACCACCGACGACAGATACTCCATAGAGCTTGCTGCCAGTAGCGAGCCCTCGCAATTCTTCTTCGATCTGAATTGCAAGTTCGCGTGTCGGCGCTAGGACCAAGACTTTTTCTTTTCTATTTTTTAATACTTTATCTATAAGTGGTAAAAGAAACGCAGCGGTCTTCCCTGTACCAGTATTTGCCAAACCAAACACATCTCGCCCAGCTAAAACTGTCGGAATGGATTGATCTTGTATGGGCCGAGGATGGATGTATTCTTTCTTGGCAATATTTTTTTGCAATAATGCATCAAATGGAAAATCTGAGAAGGTGTGCTTTGCCACATACGGCTTCTCTTCTACGTGGACAGCCTTTTGGATAAATCTTGCATAGTCGATACGCTCGCCAGCAAATCTGCTCTTGCCGCCAGACTTTTTAAATCCACCACGCTTAAATGAAGGGCGCGCAGCAGAAAAACCTCCACGAGAGGTAGAATTATTAAATTTTTTCCTTCCGCTAAAACCAGAAGGTTTATTAGAACCAGCAAAAGCCGGCTTCGCCCCAAATGAACGAGGCTTTGCTCCGCCTTTGTGCGAAGCATGACGTGTTTTCATCATATATTTATTTGTGTCATGGATATTCATCTCCAGACACAAATGTCATAGACGATTTCCACAAGCGTCAGTCTCGTTAAATAATAGGTTGAGAATGATTTTCAAAGAGTAGCATTGTTTGTAAATTTTGTCAAATAAAAAATCCGATGCTCGCTGTTGAGCACCGGACATTTTTTGAAGGGCGAAAAGATTATCAAAAAATTTTTTGAGAGCCGGGCCACCCTTCCCTCAGGTAATAAGGTACATGTTCCTCTTTCTTTTCAGAGGTTTTTTCCTGGGTGGTGGTTTCTTCCATTTCGGCTTGGTCGACCGGCTGATCAACCACGACAGCTTCTGGTGGATTGATGTCACTCATAATAATTTAAAGTTTTAAGTTTGAAAAAAATCTTTGGACCCTTGTGTAAAGATCTAAGGATTTTTTTCAAACTTTTTAATTTCCATCACAAAGAACATAAAACAAAAGGGCGCGATATGCGTCTTTTGGTTATGAAATATATATACACGTTTTTTAGGATTATGTCAAATTACTTTTACTATTTTAAATAAGTTATAATCATTTTATGCCAAGCAAACATGCTGATGTTTCATATATTGAACTCCTCGAATACTTGCTAGAAAACGGTCACACCAAAACAGATCGCACCGGTACCGGTACCAAAAGTGTTTTTGGTTATCAGATGCGATTTGATCTATCTCTAGGCTTCCCTCTGCTCACCACCAAAAAATTGCCAATCAAGGCAATCATTCATGAGTTGCTGTGGTTCTTGCGTGGAGATACAAATCTCAAATATTTAGCCGAGAATAACGTACACATCTGGGACGAGTGGCCTTATAAGGCATACCTAGTAAAGAATAATTTACCCATGCCAAAGAGTGACAGTGAAGAATGGAAAACGGGTATCAACGAATTCATAGAAAAGATTAAGGTTGATGCGGAATTTGCTAAAGAGTATGGCGACCTGGGTCCTATCTATGGATACCAATGGCGCAATTGGCCCACACCAAACGGTTCACATATCGATCAAATAAAAAATGTAATTGAGCAGATTAAAAATACACCTGATTCGCGACGCATGATTGTCAGTGCCTGGAACGTGGCAGATGTAGATGAAATGGCCAAAGCTGGTCTGCCACCCTGTCACACTCTTTTCCAGTTTTATGTAGCAGATGGCAAGCTCTCGTGTCAGCTTTATCAGAGATCTTGCGATACCTTCCTGGGTCTACCATTTAATATTGCCTCATATGCATTACTTGTCATGATTATCGCGCAAATTACTAACCTTGCACCCGGTGAATTCGTCTGGACAGGTGGCGATGTTCATTTGTATTCCAATCATTTTGAGCAAGCACGCCTACAAATCTCGCGCAAATCAGACATTCGTAAATTACCAACAATGAAAATAAATCCTGACAAAAAAAATATTGAAGATTTCACAATAGATGATTTTGAATTATTAGATTACAATCCACACGAAGCGATCAAAGCACCGATTGCTGTATAAATCCATGAAAATATCCATCATCACCGCAATAGGTAAAAATAATGAACTCGGCAAAAACAATGCTCTTTTATGGAAATTGCCAAAAGATATGCGCCATTTTCGCAAGACCACTGAAGGCAAAACAGTAATCATGGGTCGTAAAACCTTTGAAAGTATTGGTAAAGCATTACCCAGCAGGAGAAATATAGTCCTGACCAAAAATACACAGTATCAATCTTCAGGTATCGAAGTGGTAAATTCTATATCAGAAATCTTGGACACAGAGACAGATGAAGAAATATTTATCATCGGGGGTGCCGAGATATACAAAGCTTTCTTGCCCCATGCACACAAGCTATACATCACCCACGTTGACATGACTTTTAAAGACGCAGATGCTTTTTTCCCAGGATTAAATCTGGATATTTGGATCAAGAAGACCAGCCTCCTGGCACCTAAAGATGCAGAACATGCTTTCGATATGGAATTTGCTGTTTATGAACGAATATGAGAAACTAACACCATGATTTTATCTGATAAAAAAATTCTAGAGGAAATTAAAAAAGGAACCATCGTCATCACCCCTTTTGACATAGAAAAAATGGGTAGTAACTCATACGACGTACACCTCTCCGAGCACCTGGCTCAGTATGTCGATAAAACTTTAGACGCTAAAAAGCATAACAAAATTAAACATTTTAAAATACCTAAAAAGGGTTTTATTCTAAAGCCAGGACAACTCTATTTGGGATCAACCATCGAATACACCGAAACTCACGCACACGTACCTTTTGTCGAAGGTAAATCTTCTACTGGCAGACTCGGTATAGACATCCATGCTACTGCTGGTAAAGGTGACGTTGGCTTTTGCGGATATTGGACACTCGAACTCTCCACCTCAAAACCAGTGCGTATTTATGCGGGCATGCCAATAGGCCAACTCATTTATTACAAAGTTGATGGTAAGGTAGAACGACTATACAGTAAAAAGAAAAATCCGAAATATGTAAACCAGGAACATTTACCGAAAGAGTCTATGATGTGGAAAAACGAATTCTAGCCAAATAAAAAAAGCCCCATCGGGGCTTTTTTTATTTTTAGTCTTTAACTTCAATACCCATACTTCGAGCAGATCCAGCGATGATAGCAATCTTGCCTTCATCATCCTTCGCATTTAAGTCTTGAGCTTTGAAATTTGCAATTTCGAGTGCTTGCGCGCGAGTGATTTTACCTACCTTAGATACAGCATTCTTGCCTGAACCTTTTGCAATGCCAGCAGCTTTGAGGATAAGACCTGTAGCAGGAGGGGTTTTCACAATAAAGTCATAGCTTCGGTCTTCGTATACAGAAATAAGCACAGATACAACATGGCCCACCATTTTCTGAGTTGCTGCGTTGAATTTGGTTACAAAATCTCCGATATTAATACCAGCCTGACCGAGCGCAGGACCGAGCTTTCCAGCTGGAGTAGCTTTACCAGCTTCAATCTGCAATTTAATCTTTTTTGTTACTTTCTTTGCCATACGTTTTGTACATTAACTTATATTTTCTTAACTTGCAAGAAATCCAATTCTACTGGAGTTTCTCGACCGAACATTGATACTAATACCTTCACCTTACCTCGCTCTGTATCTACTGCACTGACCTTGCCTTCAAGATCCTTAAACGGACCGTCAGTGATAAGCACAGATTCATCAATAGCCAGGTCGATGTTGTGTTTTGTTTGACCACCATCCATTTTGCGGAAGAGATAATCTACTTCTTCTTTTGCAAGTGGTACAGGATTTACGCCCGCGCCAACGAAACCAGTCACACGAGGAGTGTTGCGAACCACATACCAGGAATCATCAGTTACTATCATATCTACAAGTACGTAACCTGGATATATCTTCTCCTCTACTTCA
>JBKBJD010000036.1:0-5403 GCA_046294035.1 Minisyncoccia bacterium | reverse complement strand
TCAAAATGCAGTACAGCATCATAGCTTATTGCGCAAGGCTGTCCAGATGAGACAACCTTAAACTGCCCCACCCTGACCTCGTGGCAGGAGGTTAAGTTTAGCAGAATGTAAAAGAAGGCAGCAACCGAGGCGAAAAAAAAGATGGCGTTTTTCATGGCGTTTTAAGTTTTTAGAAATGAATTGAAATTACTAGAAAAAATATTTTCGCCCAGTAATTTCAACTCATTTCAACCACCAATGTCAAAGATCAAATAACCAATTTACTCGTGATATAGTACCATATATCAATACAAATGTCAATATCTACTTAGCTATTGCTTGTGCTTCTTCGAATTTTACAGAGAGGAGTTTTGAGGCGCCATCGGCACCGATGGTGACTCCGTAGAGCACCCCTGCCCGAGACATAGTCTCACGATTGTGGGTGACGACAATCAGTTGTGAATGTTTAGAAAGTCTTTCTAGCATATCGCCATATTTACGAGAATTTGCTTCGTCGAGTGCTGCGTCGGTCTCGTCAAGTATCAAAAATGGTGGAGGATTCACAGCTGACATGGCGAAGAGTAGTGCGATAGACGTGAGTGAACGCTCACCACCAGAAAGTGAGTGTAATTCTTTCACTTTTTTGTGTGGCAAAGAAACATTTATCTCTATCCCCTCCTCTGTCTCCGCTTCTTCATCTTCCGTGCCAGACTCTTCTTCGTCTTCAGTGTAACGAGTACGCTTTTTCTGGGTAACCAAAGTCAAAGAACCAGACCCACCACCAAACATCAATGAGAAAAATTGATCAAATTCTTTGTTGATTTTCTTCACCCCATCGGCAAATTCTACCTGCAACCTATCACGCAAATCAGCAATCAGCATCTTGGTAGAATCAATGCTTTTCTCTAAATCCTCGATCTCCTTAGTCAGGAACATGTCTCGCTCCAAAACTTGATTGTATTCTTTTTGTATATCCTCACCATTACCAATACCAGCATCCTCCAGCTTTATCTTAATGCGCTCAATGCGTCGTTTTAAGTCTTCTTGAGAAGCTCGGTTAACAGGCACATCTGCAGCTGTTTTGATTTCTCCTGGTAGTCCAACTAAGGCTATCGCCTCTTTCTTTTCATTTTCAAAATCTTCTTCTTGGCGTTTGAGGTTTTCATACTTCACCTCTACGATTCTAAGTTTAGAAGATAATTCTTGTTGTTTGACCTCAAAAGAGAATTTTTCTCGCTCTTTATCGCGTAGTGCATCCATCTCCTCTTTTATCTTGACCCGAAAGTCTTCTGCTTTTTCTTCCAGAAGCGAACGCTCTTCTTCTAAAGTGGAAAGCTCAATAGCCACAGCTTTTGCGCTCTGTTTTAAATTATCAAGCTCGGTTGTGTCATAAGTTATTTTTTCTCCCTCAAAAAGCTTGGCAAAACGGTCGAATATATCTTTTATTTTATGCACTATACTTGTAAGAGTAGAAACATCACTAGATTTTAGCGCCTCTGCGAGGTATGCATCTGTGTCATTGCGAAAAACATCAAATTCTTCGCGAGTTATGGTCACACTTGGACTCTCTACCACACGTAGAGCGCGACGCTCTTCGGACTCTATCAAGCCTTCGATGCGACCAAGTTTACGCTCGAGTTCACCTTTAATTCTTCTAATATCAGCGATTTTTTGTTCAAGTTTTTTTAACTCAGAAATATTAGCACTTTCTTTTTCTCCAACTTCGGTTGCCAAACTTGCCAACAAAGACTGCACACCAGTTAATTCACGAGTGATCAAATCCCGCTCGTCATTTAATATTTTTACCTCTTTATATAAATACGCCCCTTCTTTACCTAAATAATCGGTATACAGAAGCGCCAATTCGTCACGCATTTCACGAGCCCTTTCTATTTTTTCTATTTGTTTTTTGAGAAAAGTAAGGTGCGGAGTATTCTCTCTTTTTTGCATAATCGCCTCTTTCATATTCTCGAGGCTACGTTCTAGCTTACGTTCCCCTTCTTTGATTTTGTATTGATATACCTTAAGCCCCAAAGCTTCTTCGATTATTTCTTTTTTGTCTTTTGCGTTAGCATTTAAGATGCGATCTGCTTCACCCTGAGAAATAATATGGTGCCCTGATGCACCGATATGCACTGAGGCAAGGAGCTGGGTTATATCCTTTAATCTAACCTCGCTATCGTTCAATAGATACCTATTTAAACCATCACCGTAAACTTCTCGAGAGATAGAAATTGTGTCATAAGATAAATCTACGGGTTCACCAGCATCATTTGAAAGCTTAAAAATTTTATCCGAATTATTAAAGTAAATAGATACAAGCGCTTTCGATCCTTTCGGCACACCCTTAGAGCCTTTAAAAATCATGTCAGTACTACCCTTGCCGCGCATTGATTTCATTGATTGTTCTCCCAGCACAAAACGAAACGCTTCAACAACGTTTGATTTACCAGAACCATTTGGGCCGACAATAGATACTATCGGGTGCTCAAAGTCCAAGCTGGTTTTCTTGGCAAAAGATTTGAAACCATGGAGTTCAAGATGAAGAAGGCGCATGATTAATCCAGCCAGTTATTGATGGTTAATGCACTCATCGCGGCCTGCTGTTCTGCTTCTTGTTTTGATTTACCCTTCCCTTGTGCCACAACTTCTCCACCAAAACAAATACCGACAGTAAATTGCTTATCATGATCTGGACCAGATTCTGATAAAACTTTGTATGAGGGCGTCACAGATAGATATTCCTGTGCTTTTTCTTGCACGAGAGATTTTGCATCGCGCCAAAGTTTCTTTTGAACGATTTCATCAGTATGTGGCAAAAGGGTGTCCAATATAAATTTTTGAGCTGCGTCGTACCCTTGATCAAGATACAAAGCTCCCAGATATGCTTCGTAGGTATTTGCCAAAATATACTGACGCGCCTTGCCTTTATCTTTAGCTTCTCCTCTAGAAAGCAGCAAGTAGTCATTCATTCCTACTTCTTGTGCTACTTCGGATATAATAACAGCGTTCACTAGGGCACTGCGAAGCGCTGTTAACTCACCTTCAGTATGCTCAGTGTATTTTGCATAGAGATAATCTGTCACCACTAGTTCGAGTACAGCGTCTCCAAGGAATTCTAGTCTTTCGTTGTGTGCAAATGCTGAGCCAGGATTTTCGTTGATATATGATCGGTGAGTAAATGCTTGGCGCAACAGACCTTTATTTTTAAAAATTATTTTTGTATTTTTTTCGAATTCTTCAAAATTAATCGTTTCAGTTTTCATATCTATTTCTCCTACCTCAATATTAACTTTGAGGTTTTTCTTTGCTGATAATTTCTATCGCCTTACCAATGAGTGGAACAATATCATTGTAAATACGAAGCTCTGGAATCTCTTTTAAAGAGAACCATTTTGCCCCATCGAGCCCACCAGAAGATTCGAGCACTAATTCGCGATATGGAGATTCGGCAAGAAAATAGGTCACCTTCTTTAGGGTCTTTCCTTTTTCTGGATGAGTAGCAACATACTCATTTTCCCCTAGTTTAGCGATGATCTCGATATCAAGACCTATCTCTTCTTTTACTTCGCGTTTTGTGCCGTCTTTAACATCTTCATTCTCTTCGATACGACCCTTGGAGAGGGTCCAGTATCCAAAGACATCATGCACAAGAGCAAATACCGCCTGGCCGTCCTTGCGAGCAAAGACGAGAGCTCCACCGAGTTTTTCTTGAGGTAAAGTGCTTGGGTCTACGGGTTCTTCAACCTTCTTCTTTTTACTCGTCTGATTCTTTTCTGGCTCGCCGAGCTCTTTGTAGACTGCACCTAATACACCATTTACGAATTTACCAGAATTTTCACCACCGAAAGTCTTTGCTAGTTCAATAGCTTCATTGATAGCTACTTTTGGCGGCACCTGCGTACGATCACCAAAAAGAAGCTCAGTGAGCCCAATACGCAAAATATTTCTGTCTACAGGAGAGATTTTATCTATCGGCCAATCTGGTGCCGCCTTTTCGATAATCTCATCAACCACTTTTCTTTTTTTGAGAACATCTTTGGTGAGGTTAAAAACAAACACGTCGTCTTCTAGGCCTGGGCCAAATTCGGCAAGATTCCTAGTAAGAGTTTCTTCTAGTTTCTCGGGACCCCACTCGCCACCACCCCCCATGAAATCCCATTCAAAGAGGGTCTGCAGCACTATTGACCTTGAAAGGTGCCTGTTTGCCATACCAAAAATAAAATTAAATTTTCAAAAAAGCTAGAGCTTACTCTGTAACTTCCTTTTTGCTCTTTGCTTTGGTTTTTGTAGCTTTTTTATGAGCTTTCTTTACCAAATCCAAAACCTTCTTACCGTTGTATTGCCCACAACTTGCACAAACTCGGTGGCGCAATTTCTTTGCCCCGCAGTTCTTGCAGGTATCGAAATTAACAGCCTTTAGCGCATGGTGGCTTCGGCGGTTTGCAGTATGGGACTTGGTGTGTCGCATTCGTATAACCATAATGTTGCTAGTGTAGCAAATTTACTGGAAATTGCAAATTGAAGTGGGCGTGCTATGATAATAGCCATAGAGATTGTTGTGGCTACCAACCACAATCCGAGCGCAAGGAAGGACCCCAAAAAAGGGCTAATCTATACCAATCAACGAGTGTCTCTCCAGAAGGAGAGAAAACTAGGTGGAACCACGAGGATCTTATTCCCCGCCCTAGTAAGGATACATACACATGTATTTTTACTAGAGTGGGGATTTTTTATTAAATAATTTAAATATTATGGAAGAACTAAATAAAAAAAGACATACATTAGCACACCTTTTAGCCGCCTCGGTGCTTGAACTTTACCCTGATGTGAAACTAACCTTAGGGCCAGCTATAGATGACGGATTTTATTATGATATGGAATTCTCTTCACCTTTGTCAGAAGGCGCACTATTAGAAATAGAAAACAAAATGAAAAAATTGTTGCCGACCTGGGAACAATTTTCTCATGAAGAAAAAACAACAGAAGAGGCGGAGGCGTACTTTGCTCATAATCCATATAAACTCGAACTCATAAAAGAAATCTCAGAGAAGGGCGAAAAAATAACTTTTTATACTTGTGGTAAATTTACGGATTTGTGTCGCGGCGGACACTCAGAAAAACCATCTCAAGAAATAGCCGCAGATTCTTTCAAACTCGACCGAGTCGCTGGCGCCTACTGGCGCGGTGATGAAAAGAATAAAATGCTCACCCGTATCTATGGACTTGCTTTTGAAAACAAAGCAGAGCTTGATGCCTTTATAAATCAGCGAGAAGAAGCGCGCAAAAGAGACCACAAAAAGCTCGGTAAAGAACTTGGATTATTTGTCTTCTCTGAGTTGGTCGGTTCAGGCTTGCCACTCTGGACACCAAAAGGCACCGTCATGCGAGAATTGTTAAATGATTATGTATGGAGCCTCAGAA
>JBKBJD010000035.1:0-5557 GCA_046294035.1 Minisyncoccia bacterium | reverse complement strand
CTTTTGGTGAGCGATGAGAGCATGGTGGTCTCTATTATTGATCGACTAGAACTCGACACGGTCACTATCACTGATGCAATGATTGAATCTATAGAAGGTGAAGATGCTCCAAGTACCATCTCGCCTTCATATCAGATATATCTAAATCCAGACCTTGCTCAAGTAATAGAACACTCAGTCAAAGTAGCCGAGCGAATGAAAGATGAGTTTGTCTCAACCGAACATTTGTTTCTAGCTATGTTTGATATACAAAGTGAAGCCAAGGATAGTTTGGCGCGTTTTGGTATAAACAAAGAAGATGTCGAAAAGGTGATAGCCGAATTTCGAAGTCAAAATATTACCGACGCCCCAGAATCCAAGAAACCAAAACTTCTCCTCAAATACACTCGCAATCTGATCAAGCTCGCCAAAGAAGACAAGCTTGATCCTGTAATCGGCCGCGACAATGAAATAATGCGCATCATGCAGATACTTTCGCGTCGTACAAAAAATAATCCTATCTTGATAGGTGAAGCGGGTACAGGTAAGACGGCTGTTGTCGAAGGACTTGCGACTCGTATCGTGCGTGGTAATGTGCCAGAATCTTTGCGTGACAAGGAACTCGTCTCGCTCGACTTGGGAATGTTGATTGCTGGTACTAAATATCGTGGTGAGTTCGAAGAGCGATTAAAAGGCATCATGAAAGAAATAGAAAAAACTGATGGCAAGGTGATACTTTTCATCGATGAGATACATACTATCGTCGGCGCAGGTGGAGCTGAAGGCACACTTGATGCATCAAATATGCTAAAACCAGCACTCGCGCGCGGAGAACTACGAGCTATCGGTGCAACGACACTCAAAGAATATCAAAAACACATTGAGAAAGATCCAGCCTTGGCGCGACGTTTTCAGCCAGTCTATGTCGAAGAACCATCGATCGAAGATGCGATCGCTATCTTGCGGGGTCTGAAAGAAAGGTATGAACTCTTTCATGGAGTGCGTATCACCGACGAAGCAATCGTCGGTGCAGTCAATCTCTCTGCAAGATATATCACCAATAGATTTTTGCCAGATAAGGCGGTGGACTTGATCGACGAGGCTTCTTCTTCGCTCAAAATTTCTCTCGAAAACAAACCACCAGTGCTTGAAGAAGCACATCGCAAGGTGATGCGTCTTGAGATAGAAAAAGAGGCACTCAAAAAAGAAGCCGAGGAGAGTGAAGATAAGCATAAAGAAAAAGAAATTCGCGCGCGTTTGAAAGAGATAGAAAAAGAGATAGCAAATCTAAATGAAAAAAATAAAGAACTCGAACTCAAGTGGGCAAATGAGCGCCAGATCGTCTCGGAGATACGTTCTATAAAGAAAGATCTAGAATCAATGCGTATCGAAGCTGAAAATGCCGAGATGCGTTCTGACCTCACTAAGGCCGCGGAAATACGTTATGGCACCATTCCAACTCTCAAAAAAGAATTGGAGGCCAAGCTCGCACGACTCAAAAAACTTCAAAAATCTCGCCGAATCTTGAAAGAAGAAATAACTAACGAAGATATTGCTGAGGTAGTTTCTCGTTGGACGGGTATTCCACTCACCAAAATGCTCGAAGAAGAAAGAGAGAAGCTTGAAAAAATGGAAGCGGAGCTTAAAGCTCGTGTCATCGGCCAAGATGAAGCTATCGAGCGCGTGGCGAACGTCATCCGTCGCAACCGAGCAGGTATCGGTGACCCAAATCGACCTATCGGTTCATTTATCTTCTTAGGACCGACTGGTGTCGGTAAAACAGAACTCACTAAAGCTCTTGGACATTTTATGTTCAACGATGAGAAATCCATCATCCGGGTAGATATGTCTGAATACATGGAAAGACACTCTGTCTCAAAGCTAATTGGTTCACCACCGGGGTATGTGGGCTATGATGAAGCGGGTCAACTGACCGAAGCGGTGCGACACCGACCGTATGCAGTGGTACTTTTTGACGAGATAGAAAAGGCGCATCCGGAAGTATTCAACATGCTTCTGCAGGTCTTGGATGAAGGAAGGCTTACTGATGGTAAGGGTAGAGCAGTGAACTTCAAAAATACAATCATTATCATGACCTCAAACATCGGTTCGCAGTTTATCGAGAAGATGGAGTCTATCGGATTTTCAAACAACTCTACTTCAAACGACTACAACCAAGTCAAAGATAAAGTGATGGATGCCTTGAAAGATCATTTCCGTCCAGAATTCTTAAACCGTGTCGACGAGATAGTTCTTTTCGACATATTGTCAGAGGAAGCTATCAGAAAAATCGTCGATATACGTATGCGTGTGGTCAAAGAAAGATTGCATGGCAAGGGTATCGGTCTTGAGATTACTGATCAGGCTTTGGACTACTTGGCCAAGGAAGGCTATGATCCGCATTATGGTGCTCGACCCCTCAATCGTCTCATCCAGACAAAAATCTTAAATCCAGTCGCTTCTTTCATTATCTCCAACGGGCTCAAGAAGGGTGACGTGGTAAGCGTTCTTATGAAGGGCAAAGAATTGATCATCGAAAAGCAAAAGAAGGTACGTAGCCACATCGCTCGCAAGAACAAAGCAAAAAGTGTTGCCTAATCCGTCCCAAATATGCTAATCTAACCGTAAGTCCCCATGCGAACAATCGCCTTGGGGGCGGTTAAGCGTCGGTGGTAGAGTGGTCAATTACAACAGACTGTAAATCTGTCGGCCTTAGGCCTACGAAGGTTCGAATCCTTCCCGGCGCACTCGCAGAAAAAACCGTTCCGTTTGGAACGGTTTTTTTTCGTTGTGTGCGTGGGAGAAAGCCAACTGCTTGGCTTTCGTGAAGGATGAGAAAAGCTTTTCATTATTTTGTGTAGCAAAATTGAAAAGGGGTACTGCGCCTGTAAGGAGAGAATCCTTCCCGGCGCACAAAACAATCAAAAATCCCAAAGCAAAAGCTTGGGATTTTTGTGTTATACTGACCAGCATGCAAAACAATTTCTATAAAAAATCTTTAGCACTGCACAAAAAACATGGAGGGAAAATTGAATTAAAAAGCAAAGTAGCACTGAAAAACAAAAATGATTTGTCGCTGGCCTATACACCGGGGGTGGCAGGGGTGTCACTTGAGGTGGCAAAAGATAAAAAGAATGCACGAGTATACACACTCAAGAAAAATACAGTAGCAATAGTCTCTGATGGGTCCGCGGTGCTGGGCCTTGGAAATTTGGGTGCCTATGGCGCCATACCAGTCATGGAGGGTAAAGCAGCTATCTTTAAACAGTTTGGTGGCTTGGATGCTTTTCCGATTTGTTTGGACACACAAGACACCGAGGAGATAATCAAGACAGTAAAAAACATTGCCCCAGTCTTCGGCGGGATAAACCTCGAGGACATATCTGCCCCGAGGTGCTTTGAAATAGAAGAAAGGCTGCGTTCGGAATTAGACATTCCAGTCATGCACGATGATCAGCATGGCACGGCGACGGTGGTGCTAGCCGGGCTCATTAATGCGCTTAAACTAAGGAAACTTAAAAAAGAAGATGCGGGCGTGGTGATAAATGGTGCAGGGTCGGCGGGGATTGCTGTGGCGAATCTGCTACTTGCGTATGGGTTTAAAAATATTATTGTCTGCGATACTAAGGGCGCGATACATACGAGCAGAGAGGATTTGAATGAATATAAAAAAGTACTAGCCGAGAAAACAAACAAAGAAAGTAAAACAGGGGAGTTAGTGGAAGTATTAAAAGGCGCACATATATTCATAGGATTATCTAAGGCAAATATATTGAGTACAGAGATGATAGAGAGTATGGACGAGAAGCCCATCATCTTTGCTTTGGCAAATCCTGTACCAGAAGTATTACCAGATGTAGCTAAAAAGGCAGGAGTATTCATTATTGCTACTGGGCGGTCAGACTTTCCTAACCAGGTGAATAATTCACTGGGATTCCCAGGCCTTTTCCGTGGAATCATAGATAAGAAAAAGCAATTTAGTGAATCTGTATTTATCCGCGCTGCAGAAGCTATCGCTAAATTTGTGAAAAAGCCAACTACCGAAAAAATCCTCCCAACTATGTTCGACAAAGGTCTTGCCCAAGCTGTCGCCAAATCGGTCTAAATAAAAAAAGAGTGGTCACGAAGGACCACGCTTTTTGTTTTTGAAATTTATTTTCGGAATGTCTATGGAATAAATCATCCCGACGCTAATGCCCCAGTTTTTAAAATCTGCATCACTGAAACCAAACTCAATGTACACGATGGATTCACTCACATCTTTTGAGATGCCAATACTCGTGTATGAGTATTTGTGCCACGGGTTGTAAGATAAGAAAATATATGGATAAAAATCTTTTCCTACAGTAATTCCGTTTAATGCTGAAAGTGTTCCATTCATGCTTAGCGAGAAGTGGTGGAAATCCCATTCTTGGTCGAGAGTGAATGTTATCTGGGGTTCGAAGACCTCTGAGTGAGCATCTTCAAAAGAAGGCAAAGACACAACCTCGGCGAGCCAATTTGGCTGCTGAGCATTAGTGGGGTTCCAGCAAAAGAATGCCAGCCAGGGGAGTATGTTTTTCATAGAACGAGTTTTTTTGATTCAAAATGATACTCCCACGAGTTTGTAAATATGTCAATAGTATGAAAAATGAAAAAGCCAGGGCGCATGTGTTTGTGCGCGCCCTGGCTTTGAGGTTTTTGGTTTTTTTATGTTTTCTTTTTATGAATTCTGGGAAGTATTTTGTATTCGAAATTTAATTCGAGGTTTAGTAAGCTTGCATTTCGAGCGATGATCTTATTGCCGAAAGCGATACTTGCACGATTTCTTTCCCATTTAATCGAAGCGAGTAATGCCGGGTCAAAAAGATGAAAGGGTGTTGTAAACTCACCCTCAAGGATTAGGCCGGTGTGGCCTAGGTGAACGGGGAATCTTAATCCTGCCCCAAGTTCAATACCGAATTCGCGGTGTTTTGTGAAAGCTTTGGGTTGGTTTAGATTTTCATGATTAATAAAATCATAAAAAACATCGCCATATACAAAAATGTGTTCAAAGTGCTCCACCGATCCTCTTAGTCGAACCCCAACTCTTTTTGCATCCGTTGAGTAGTAGGTGTGTTCATCATGTCTTTGTGCAGCAAATGCACCGCTGTGTAGGATAAAATCGATACCATTTGTATCCATAACTGCCGGTTCAATAATTTTATGAAAAATACTTTTAGGTGTTATGGGTTGTTGGGCGATTGCATTGTGCATGCAAAAAAATGAAAGGGTCAGGAGTGAAATCATTTTTTTCATAAAAGAAAGTTTGAAAAAATTAGAAAATTCCCATCCCGAGGCGGGTGGGGGGGTGTCAAAGAACGAATTTTTGAAAATTCAATAGGGTATTATACAGGAACGGCCTTTATATTTCAAGGCTTTATCTTTCGCTGTGTCTTATCTTGTGTGGGTGGCTTCTAAGGTCCGATGGTGGATTTGTATATTTTAAAAATGTGTGCTATTATAAATGCAATGAATTTGAGCCTGTGGGCTCTTTTTATTTAACTTAAATTATTAATTCACCAATATTTTCATGGAAATTCGCAACATAGCAATTATC
>JBKBJD010000034.1:0-5679 GCA_046294035.1 Minisyncoccia bacterium | reverse complement strand
AATAACATCGGCCATTTTAAGCACTTCATCGAGTGTCAAATATTTTATGCCTTTTTCTGCAGCAAAAGCCATATCGGGATGCAAATCGTACGCCACAATATTCATACCAAAACCTCGAGCTATCTCAATAGCATTTTTACCAATACGACCAGTGCCTATTACACCGAGTGTCTTACCAAATAAATCAAAACCGCGGTATGGAAAAATAGAAAAATCACCTTCTACTCGAAGCTCTTGATTAGCTATGTGCACTTTACGAGATAAATTAAGCAACAAAGCAAAAGCAAATTCAGCTACAGTCCTAGAACCGTAACCTGGCACGTTTACCACAGCAATACCCTTCTCGCTCGCACGGACAACATCAACATGATCAAAACCAGTCGAACGGGTAGCAATTAATTTTAGTTTTGGTAGTTTTTCCAATACCGAAGCATTCATCACAGAATTCACAAACACAGATACAACTTCGGATTCTTGAGCAAGAGATATATTTTCTTCATCTAATTTTTGAGCCGAAAAAACCAACTCCAAACCAGGAAATGCTTCCTTAAAAAAAACTTGTTCCGATTCTGGAACTTCAAAAAATGTAATCTTCATGTAAGTATTATACCACTTTGTTTGCTACTCAAACAAATCCTTAATATAGTCGAAAAAACTCGCCTTGGGCACCTCGCTATTTACAGACTCCTCTCCATCCACAATCACTATGACCTGTTCACCTGGTTTACCTAGGCCATAATTCTCTCGAAAAACCCTTTCTTTGCCCAAGTCGCTTCCAAGCTCACCCAAGTCTGCCTCAAGTTTTTGTTTGCGCTCTGTAAGCTCTAAAATACGCTGCTCTGCAATTTTTTTGTTCTGGTAAGCATCTTGAGCCTTTTTGGCAAAATCAAATATACCTAAGGCAAAAATAACCAAAATAACACAAAATAAAGCCAAAATAGGCAAAGAGTACAGGACGCTAGTTTTTCTTTTGTTTTGAAAATCTTTCACTCTGTGCTATTATAGCGCATATGATTTTTAATCAGAAACACCGCAAAAAAGTACAGACAGCTTGGGCTATTCTCTCAGCTTTGATTATTCTAAGCATGGTACTGCTTTACGCTCCTATCTTCTGGCAAAACTAGCTTTTAGTTATTGTCGCCGGAGCGCATCATTTTTAGAAAAACATCTTGTGGGATATTTACTTTGCCACGCTCTTTCATTTTCTTCTTTCCTTTTTTCTGCTTTTCCCAAAGTTTCTTTTTGCGCGTAATATCTCCACCATATAGATAGCCAGTCACATCTTTACGATACGCAGCCACTGTACGAGAAGCTACAATTCTACCGAGAGCTTTACCTTGGATTTTCATTACAAAAAGCTGACGCGGCAAAATGGCATGCAATTTTTCTACTGCTTTTTCTGCTTCTTCTTCTGCTTTGCGACGAGAGACTACTCGTGAAAAAGCTGGTATCACTTCATCCGCCACTAACACATCCAGACGAGTCACATTTGCATCACGCAATTCCCCTATTTCATAGGAAATAGACGCATAACCCGAAGAGACACTTTTGAGTTCATCAAAGAAATTGCGCATGAGTTCTCGGAGAGGCATAGAGACAAAAAGCTCAGAACGATGCTCGCCGAAACTATGAGTCTCTTTGAGCTCGGCTTCGTGGTCAAATAATATTTGCATTACTCCACCTAGGTATTCACCAGGAACTATTATCTTTATATCCACCCAGGGTTCTCTTACTTTTGTGATATTTCCATCATCCGGAAAAAAATAAGGTGAGTATATTTTTTGGGTCTTACCATTTTTTAATTCTACTTCATATGTAATAGATGGCGTGGTGATTACAAGCTCAAGATTAAACTCTCGCTTTAGACGTTCAGTCACAATCTCAAGATGTAGCATACCCAAAAATCCAGCACGAAATCCACGCCCCAGGGAACCACTAGACTCTTCTTCATAAGAAAAAGAAGAGTCAGATAATTTCAATTTATCTAGAGCTAGTTTCAACTCAAGAAAATCATCAGCGTCTTCTGGAAAAATAGACGCCCAGACTATTGGCACAGGTTTCATATATCCAGGTAAAGCTGGGAGTTGGTTGTTGTGTTTTACGATAGTATCACCTACTGAAGCAATACCTGGCTTTTTAATACCAGTCACAATATATCCAGTTTCACCGGCTCCTAGCAAATCCTTCGGTGTCTCTTCTGGAGAAAATACTCCTACTTCAAGCGCAGTAAACTTCTCACCAGCAATACTAAATAGGAGGGTGTCCCCCTTGCGCACTTGTCCATCCAAAATGCGAATAAAGACAATGACCCCTTTGTGATTTGAATATTTAAAGTCAAAGACAAGGGCACGTAGATCATTCTCTCCTTGATAGGTCTTCTGCGGAGGTGGCACCAAAGCAACAATTTCATTTAGCAGGTGCTCTACCCCCTCACCCGTCTTACCAGAAACAGATAATATCTCTTCACGCGCACAACCGAGCAGCTTGACCACTTCTTCTTTGATTTCTTCTACTCTCGCCAAAGGTGAGTCAATTTTTGATAGGACTGGAATAATTTTAAGCCCCCCATCGCGAGCCATATTGAGTGTAGTGAGAGTTTGTGCCTGTACACCCTGAGTGGAATCAATAAGCAAAATGGAACCCTCCACTGCCTTGAGCGCACGAGACACCTCGTAAGAGAAGTCGATGTGCCCTGGGGTGTCGATAAGATTTAAAACATATTTTTGCCCATTGACGGTATGCTCCATGCGTACTGGCTGCATCTTAATAGTGATGCCTCGTTCTCGCTCAAGCTCCATCGAATCTAAGACTTGGTCCCGCATTTTACGAGCCTCAATTGTGTGAGTTATCTCGAGCATACGGTCAGCCAGGGTAGATTTACCATGGTCAATATGGGCTATAATTGAAAAATTTCTAATGTTCTTTAAATCCATAATATATGCCCTATTCTTCCAAAAATCCGCCCGTTTGTCTATCCCACAGATGAGCATACGCTCCACCCTTGGCCAAAAGCTCAGCATGAGACCCTTCTTCAATAATCTGTCCTTGGTCTAGCACAATAATCCTATCCATCCTCTGAATAGTAGACAATCGATGCGCCACGACGATAGTGGTCTTGCCCTTCATTAATCCTTCTAGCGCTTCTTGAATAAATGCTTCACTCTCACTATCAAGCGCACTGGTCGCTTCGTCTAAAACCAATATAGGTGCATCCTTCAAAATAGCCCGTGCGATAGCCACACGCTGACGTTCGCCACCAGAGAGCTTGATACCACGCTCACCCACCAATGTGTCATAGCCCTGCGAAAGTCGACTAATGAAATCATGCGCATGCGCTTTCTTGGCAGCGCGTATAATATCCATATCAGTTGATAATTCTTTTGCATAGCCAATATTTTCTTTGATAGTACGATGAAATAAAACAGGCTCCTGTGGAATATATGACACAGCTTTTCTTAAGTCATCTTGAGTGATGTTGCGAATATCTTGTCCGTCTATTGTTATTGTCCCAGCATCGATATCCACAAAACGTAACAATAATTTGGTGATGGTCGATTTACCAGACCCAGAACGGCCGACAATCCCTAACTTTTCTCCTGGCTGAATGTGTAAATTGAAATCAACTAAAAGACTATCCCCAGATCGATAGCCGAAAGAGACATTTTCAAAAACAATCTCCCCTTTAGTTATCTGAGCTGGCTCTGGATTTTGTGGATCTTTTACTTCTATATCTTTTTCAAAAATTTCCACTACTTCGCCTGCATCAGTCAAAGCTTCCATAAAATTCGTCAACCCGGAAGACAAATCCCAGATTCTATCGATAATAGAAATCAAATACACATAGACCATCACGAACACACCTACGGTTATTTCTCCCATTTGCCACAACCTAATCATGGTTAGCAAAATCCAAATATGGAAACCAGACATGAGGATAGCTTGAAAAGCATGCCTAATCGCCGAAAATCGCTGACTAATGTACAAACGATTTTTCAAATTTTCAGTCACACTTTGAAAAACTGAAAATTCTTTTGAAGAAGCAGAGAAAATCTTGACCGTAAGCATGTTGCTCAGTGAATCAGCTAGTGTCGCGGTGAGTTTAGTGTCGGCTGCCGCTTTTTTTATATCTAAACCAATTTTCTGCCTTACAAAAATAGTAATAATCAAAACATACACTGAAACCCAGATCAGAAAATAAAAACTAATCAGACGGGATTGAAAACTAAGCATCACCACAGAGCTTACCAACACAAACAAGGTTGACCAGAAATTAAGGATCAATACTCCGACGACCACATCAAAAGCTCTAACAAGACGCTTTGTTTTTGCTACCAAGCCACCAGTAAAATTGTTGGCGTAAAAATTATAGGAATGAGCTGTAAGTTTTGAAAAAGTAAAATCGTAAATATCTTTTGAGGCTTTTGGCATCGTACGCGCGAACAAAAACTCAGTATAGCGACTACAAAACATCCCGGTCACAAAAGACACGCCGAGAGCAACGACTAAACTAAATGCGATCTGATACCTTGCATCGATACCAAGCTCTGAGTTGTTTAAAAGATCAATAAGCTCTTTGTATACCACACCACCGACGGTGGTTGTGAAGAAAAGACGGCCAAGTGTAAAAAATAAACTAGAAAATAAGGCCGTTTTATACGGTCGAGCAAACATCCATAAATATGAAAAAACCTTGCGAGTTTTGAACATGGCACCATACTAGCATAAAAATTACTTTTTACATATTCTCTTGATCTGGCACGATTACCTTTGTCTTCCAGAATTTTGTCTTTAATACGGCAAGCAAATCGGATAATTCTTTGTTGCCGAGCATAGAGAGTATTAGTGCACAAGATATGACACCAAGCACTCCAGCAAAAAAGCCTTGGTAAAAAATACCCCAGAAAGTATTCAAATCAAAAACTGAAGCAAATGCGTTAAGGGCAAAATAAGTCACCGTGCCAGATAGGAAAGCAGCAGCTAAACTCTGGAAAAAAGTACGGGCGATAAAGTACTCTTTTCGCATAAAATCTCTCTTCATGGCAACCCACAATAGAATAAAATTGATCAACGTGCCGATAGAATAAGCAAGTGGCAACATCAACACCTCTGTGCCCGGTATACCGTCAACCTTCAATATGCTTTCAATGAAATATCTAAAAACCAAAGAATGTTTAAACAACATCAAGAAAAAATATGCAAAAAACACTATAGATAAAGAAGAAAATAGGTTGATGTAAAGAGGTTTTTTTGTATTACCGATAGCATAATAGGCTCTAGCAAACAAAGCTATCAAACCCTGAGCCACTATAGAGATAGAGAATACGGCCAAGGATGCTGCTACAAGTCTAGTGTCATCCCAAGAAAAGAAACCAGAACCTAATATAACACGCACTATTTGTGCTCGAAGTACAATAAACAAAAAAGCTAATGGTAGTGACCAAAATATAATTTGATTTGCTGCCTGTTGCAACTCGTGTTTAAACTCACCCACTAGACCTTTTGCATAAGCCTTGGAAAGTGTCGGGAAAGCTGCTACTGCATAAGAAAGACCGATAATGCCAAGCGGTACGGATTGCAGGTTGAGCGATAAATTAAAAATAGAAATTGAACCAGCAGAAAGGAAGGAAGCAAAAGATATTATGGAGATCAAAGCAATATTATTAAAAGATAGACCCAGTG
>JBKBJD010000033.1:0-5680 GCA_046294035.1 Minisyncoccia bacterium | reverse complement strand
AACGACGAACGCAAACATACAGTTCTTTCCATAATGAAAGAAGTAAAACATAGCTTTGAAAAACGAGAGCTTGGTGATGTATTAGTAGTAGGTAACCCTAAATGGAAGGTGGGAGTGCTCGGGCTTGTCGCAGGTAAGCTAATGGATGAATACGAACGTCCAGTATTTGTTTGGGCGAAAGATGAAAATGATATTATCAAAGGTTCGTGTCGTTCCCCTGGGTCAGTGTCGGTAGTTGAGCTTATGTCTTCTACTACAGAATATTTTGTGAATTACGGCGGTCATGAGCTTGCTGGGGGGTTTAGTGTGCAGGCTGATAAAATTCATTTTTTAGAAAATGCTTTAAATGAAGTTTTTCATAAAGTTAAAAAACCATCAGAAGAAAGTGGTGTTGCTTTTGACCTTAAGCTTGATTTAAGTATGGTTAATATGAAGAATTGGAAAGAGATAGAAAAGATGGCACCTTTTGGACTTGGTAATCCAAAACCCGTGTTTTTATTTGAGAAGGTAAAAGTAGTCAAAGCTCGCCAGTTCGGAAAAAATAATTCTGGAGAACATCTATCTATTACGGTAGTAAATGAAAAGAGTAAAGAAGTAGAAGCAATTTCTTTCTTTGCAAATACAACTTCTTTCGAAGCGGATATTTTTGAAGGTGCATATGTAGATCTGTATGCTACTTTTGACCTGTCTCGCTTTCGAGGTAGAGACGAGTTAAGACTTAGGATTGTAGACATAGTATAATATTCAAAATGAATCATGGAAAAATAATAATATATACCGACGGGGCGGCGAGGGGTAACCCGGGTCCGGCAGGGTGGGGGGTAGCTGTGATATTTAATAATAAATGTACTGAATTTGGTGGACGACTAGATCACTCGACCAACAACATCATGGAGCTTACAGCACCTATCGAAGCTATGAAGTTTCTTAAAAAAAACAATCTAACTGGTGAAATAGAAATACACTCTGATTCTAAATATGTTATTACTGGTATCAACGAATGGATACACAATTGGGTGAAAAATGGCTGGCGGACCGCCGCCAAGAAGCCTGTGCTCAACCAAGAGCTTTGGCAAGAATTACATGCATTAAACCAGGAACTAAAACCTAAATGGTGGTATGTCGCAGGTCACAGTGGGCACGAATGGAATGACCGAGTGGACTTTATCGCCACCAGTTTTGCTGACGGTGAGCCTTTAGACCTAAAGGATGAGCTTACGCAATAATACATTCACCATACTATTCATAGGCCTGATTATTTGGGCAATAAGATTTTATTTATTAGACCTTAATCCGCACTCCTCTTTTGAGGCACATGTTGATGAGAAGGTAAAATTCTCTGGCATAGTTTCTGACGCACCGAGCATTATTGATTCTAATGCTCGGTTTTTGGTTAGCGTTGAATCAGAAAAAGAATTTAAAATTTTGGTTACCTCGACAGGCACTCAGGTCGAGTACGGTGATGAAGTGGAGGTTTTAGGTACTCTCAAAAAAGCAGAAAACTTCGTCACCGATCAAGGGAAGGGGTTTGATTATGTGAATTATTTAAAGAAAGACAATATTCTCTATACTATGAGCTTTGCCAAGGTAGATGTTGTTTCTAAAAATAAAGGCAACCCCATAAGAAAATATTTGTTCAAGGTAAAAGATGTTTTCTTAGATAAAATTAATTTTGCTATTCCACCTCCCGAATCATATCTACTTTCGGGTCTCATACTAGGTGAGAAGTCAAACTTCTCAAATGAATTAAAAGATGCTTTTATCAAGACCGGCACCATACACATTGTGGCGCTTTCAGGATACAACGTTACTATAGTGGCTGAATGGATTATGCGTTTGTTTGCATTTACCGGTGTGTTAAGTATCTACTTTGGTGCATTTGGAATTTTGTTTTTTGTATTAATGACCGGTGGAGCTTCCACTGGTATCCGTGCGGGCATTATGGCAGTGCTCGCACTATTTGCGCGGAAAACTGGACGCATGTATGAGGCTGGTCGTGGGTTGGTGCTTGCTGGAGTTGTTATGATTATATGGAATCCAATGATATTGCTCTATGATGTGTCTTTTCAGCTTTCCTTTATGGCTACTTTTGCGGTGATTTATATCACTCCTCGTACCATGAAATATTTCTACTGGGTACCAGAGCGATTTGGCCTGCGGGATATTATAAACGTCACCACTACTGTTTATGTATTCATGCTACCATTTATTCTTTACAAAATGGGCAATCTATCCCTTGTCGCCTTGCCGGCGAACTTTTTAATTCTGCCTTTTATACCCATCACTATGCTGCTTGGATTTGTAACTGGTTTTGTGGGGCTAGTTTTTCCCATACTATCACTGGTGCCAGGATATATCACAAGTGTGTTACTTGGCTACGAGCTTTTAATAATAGAAAAATTTGCTTCTTTACCTTTCGCTGCGATCACCATATCTAGATTTCCCCTTGGATTGGCACTTTTCATCTATGCTTGTTTTATTTACAAGCTTTTTCATAAAGACATTTTAAATACTTTCAAATCTAAAAAAGAAATTAATTGGTAGCTCTCTCGAAGTTTTCTTCTATAACACTCCAATTAAGATTTGCAAAGAATGCATCAATATACTTTTTCTTTTCACTAGTAGGGTAGTCGTAGACATAGGCGTGTTCCCACATATCAAGTGCAAGGATGACTTGGCAGCCGTTGAGTTGACCCAAGTGTTGTTCGTCTACCCATGCATGGACCAACTGGTTCGTGTGTTTATCATAATAAAGCATTGCCCAGCCCACTCCGCGAGTCATCGCGAGTCTTTTGTACCCATCTAGCCATGCATCAAAGGTGCCAAACTGGTCCTCTATTTTTTGTTTGAGTTTTGAATCGTTTGTGGGTTTGCTCGGTCCACCTTCGAGTGAAGCAAAGTAGTATTCGTGATTGCGCATACCGTTAAACTCAAAAGAAAAACGACGCTCAAGCTCACCTAAGATATAGGCATTGTTGTCTGCATCGTGCATAAGCTCGGCTACTTTTTCTTGTATAAAGTTCGCATTTTTTACATACCCTGCATATAGTTTTAAATGTTCCTCAATATTTTTAGCACTGATACCTTGTAAATCAATCAGATTAAATTTTCGCTCTTCAAATTTTTGCATGCTAACATTATAACATGCGGAGTCGACTCAAGGATTTTGGACTTTTTTATCTAACCCTCATTTTGGCTATTGCTACTATTTTTGTGTTTTATTTACTTGCCCAGAATAAAGATAAAGTCCTAACTTTTGCCATGCTGGATGTTGGTCAAGGAGATGCGCTTTTTATTGAATCTCCGACTGGGGTTCAGGTATTGGTAGATGGTGGGCCAAAAAACAATATACTACAAGCATTACCTCAGGTGATGCCTTTTTGGGATAAGACACTCAACGCTCTCATTATTACTAACCCAGATGCTGATCACATTGGTGGTTTTGGCAGTATCCTTGATACCTATAAAGTAGACATGGTCTTTGAGCCTGGTACACACAACGGGTCCTTACTCTATAAAAATATTTACAAAAAGATTAAAGAAAAAGACATCGCACATATCTTGTTGCGTCGTGGTATGAGAATAGACATGGGGGGTGAGGTTTATCTGGACGTGCTTTTCCCAGATCGAGAAGTTTTTGATTGGTCTACAAACGATGGGTCGGCTGTGATGCGTCTGGTGTACGGGGACCAATCTATCCTGCTTTCTGGGGATGCTACTGTAAAAACAGAGAGTCTCGTAGTAGCAAATAATCCAAAAGAAATACTAGATAGTGATATTTTGAAAGTTGGTCATCATGGTTCACGCACTTCAACGAGTGCAAATTTCGTAGAAACGGTAACACCTATGTATGCACTCATTTCTTCTGGAGAAGGTAATAGTTATGGCCATCCACACAGCGAGGTTTTAAATACCTTGGCTAATTCAAAAGCTCAAATAATGAGTACCGACGAGTTGGGCAACATCATATTTAAATGTGCTAAAATAGGTGAATGCAAGATAAAAAAATCGAAAAACTAATCAAAACCGAGGCAAAAAGGCAGAAAAGCGTTATAAATCTCATCGCTTCTGAAAACTATGTTTCTAAAGATGTGCTTGTAGCTCTTGGTAGTGAACTGACCAACAAATACGCTGAAGGGTATCCTGGCAGGAGGTACTATGGTGGGAACACAATCATAGACCAGGTAGAAAACTTGTGTATTGAACGAGCTCTGAAACTTTTTAAATTAAAGGGAGAGGATTGGCATGTGAATGTGCAGTTGCTTTCTGGTAGCCCAGCCAACTTTGCTCTGTATACCGCGCTCGTGCCAATCGGGGAGAAAATAATGGGCATGAAGCTTTCTTCTGGTGGGCACCTGACTCACGGATATCCGTCATCTCTCACTGGTAAACTTTGGAATTCTACTCAATTTGAAATAACAGTTGAAAATGAAGAGATCGATTATGAAGCATTGAAACAATTAGCAATTGCTGAGAAGCCTAAATTAATAGTTGCTGGATTCACCGCCTATCCACGCATTGTAAACTTTAAAAAATTTCGTGAGATAGCAGATGCGTGTGGAGCAATACTACACGTAGATATGTCGCATTTTGCCGGGCTAGTGGCTGGCGGGGAATACCCATCACCATTTCCATATGCGGATAGCGTAATGACTACCACACATAAATCTCTTCGAGGCCCAAGGCATGCATTACTTTTTGTGAAAAAAGATGAGAGAGAATTCGACAAGAAATTAGACAAAGCGGTGATACCAGGGCTCTTTGGTGGTCCTCACGAGAACACTATTGCTGCGGTCGCAGTAGCCTTGGCGGAGGCGACCAAGCCCGCTTTTAAAAGATATGCAAAGCAAGTGGTAAAAAATGCAAAAACTCTAGCCAAAGAATTAGAAAAACTGGGTTGGCGTATTGTCTCTGGCGGTACGGACTCACACTTGATACTTGTAGATACTTGGATGAGTGGCGATGGTCTCCCTGGAAAAATTGCAAGTGAAAAACTTGAGAAAGCAGGTATCATAGTGAATATGAATACTATCCCTGGCGATCCACGTGGACCAATGGACCCATCTGGTATCCGACTTGGCACCTGTGCCGAAACAACTCGTGGCAAGAAGGAGAAGGACATGATAGCTATTGCCAAGAAAATCGATAAAATACTCAAAAAGAAATGATCGAAGTAGAAAAAAGTTTTGATCCGAGCGCTGAACAACTGGCCCGTATTTTAGATGGAGCGGAGTTTTTGGGTGAAGTTGTTAATCATGATGTGTATTATGACTATCCTGACTTTCGTTTAGCAAAGAAAAAAATAAAACTACGCGTACGTAACGGTGTACCAGAGCTCAAGATAGAAAAATCCGAGACTGTTGATGATGAAATAGAAGATGAAGAAGAGATAAGGCAGTTTTTCAATACACAAACTCCCTTGGATGAATTTATAAAAAAGGAATTGATAGAAATAATCAATTACAAAAACACACGACGCAAATACACCAAAGAGGGTATAAACATAGATGTAGATAGTTTGGATTTTGGTATGCAAAGTTGTGATTTTGAAGTCATGGTTACGGGGCAGGATGAAATAAAAAAAGCAGAAGAAAAAATTTTTAATTTTGCCCACGAACATGGTTTAGACACTACTTTGCAGAACATTGGCAAAAGACGTACCTCTTTAAAAAAATTTAAA
>JBKBJD010000032.1:0-5962 GCA_046294035.1 Minisyncoccia bacterium | reverse complement strand
GGTCATGTTGATTGAGTCACCCGAGTACCTAGAAGAAGTAAGGCTCAAGCCTTACTATCTAGGTTCGACAAACATCAAAATAAACGACGGAGTTGTTGAAGTACAAGAAAAAGTCTTTTTGCGACCTGATTCTAGTTTTCCCACCGATAAAATACGAGAATTGGTGACATGGTTCATGGAGGACCTGGGGTATAAATAAAACCCCGGGTCTAAAATAAGGCTAGTATAGGAGAAAAAATAACTTGTACAAAGAATTTTTCCGGCATGCGAATACATGCCGGTTTTTTTATTTTAAAAATTCGATTCTGATGCTACAATGTCTCTATGACATGGGCGATGCGCCGACAGCTGATGTATATAGGCACCCTCGTACTCCTCTTTGGGGGTATTGGTTTTTGGATTGGGTATCCGCATTTGAATAAACCACCAACCTGTGCCGATGGCAAGAAGAATGGAGATGAACTCGGGGTGGACTGTGGGGGTTCTTGTAAACTCGCCTGTATCGCCACCGTGGATGAGCTAAAGGTCATCTGGTCTCGTGCGTTTACCGTCGTGCCTGGACGTTACAACGCTGTAGCTTATGTAGAAAATCAAAACAAAAATGCTGGCGTGGTAAAACTCAAATACCGTTTTCGCTTTGCTGATAAAAACAATATTTATATCGGTGCACGTGAAGGGGAGACGACCATACCACCTTCTGGTAAATTTGCGGTCTTTGAACCGGCAGTTGATTTAGGTAGTTCAGTCCCAGTGTACACAAGTTTTGAATTTACCGAACGTCCAGTGTGGGTACAGATCCCAGAAGAGAAGATCCGCCAATCAAAACTCGTTGTTCAGAATATAACTATCTCAGACGAAGGTACTATACCAAAGCTTGAAGCGACCCTCGTTAACCCATCTTTTATGACTATTCCAAATGTCGAAGTGGTAGCCCTTTTGTATGATAATGCCGGCAATGCTATAGCTACCAGCCAGACATATCTTGCAAGTATAGGCCCCGAAGAAAATGTGCCCCTCGTATTTACTTGGAGAGCTCCTTTCAGTGCCCCAGTTGTCATCAAAGAGATAATTCCAATATTTAATATTGGGCAAGCAAAAATACGCTAATGATTTTTTCGTTTTTTAAAAGGATTGATTGGTTGCTCATAGCTTTTTTATTGCCGATATTATTTGCGGGTCTTTTTACCATGAAATCTTTTGGGGTAGATGCTGGGGGTCCTGATTTCTTTTTGCGGCAGAGTATTTGGATTGTCGTGTCTCTGACTACCTTTTTCATACTGGCTTCTTTGGATTTGCGATTTTTAAAGCGTACTGGCGTATTGGTGACTTTGTTTTTATTTTTTCTAGGTATTTTGGCGGCACTTTTTGTACTCGGCAAAGTTTCAAATGGAGCCCAAAGCTGGTTTGACCTGGGTGGGTTTTCTTTCCAGCCTGCCGACATGATGAAACTTGTGCTCATATTAGTCTTAGCAAAGTATTTTTCTAGACGTCATGTAGAGATCAAGAACATCAAGCACATATTTATATCTGGTCTATATGCAGTCACTCCATTTTTGCTTGTATTTTTACAACCAGACTTTGGTTCGGCGATGGTCATATTTTTCATCTGGTTTGGCATGGTGTTGGTCTCTGGTATCTCAAAAAAACACTTACTCTTGGTGGGTATGATTGGAGTGGTTGCTTTTCTGGGGCTTTGGTTTTTCGTCTTTGCTGATTACCAAAAAGATCGTATTGTGAATTTCCTAAATCCGATGGCCGATATTCACGGATCGGGTTATAACGTTTTTCAATCCACTATCGCTGTCGGCTCGGGGCAGGTGGTAGGCAAGGGTCTTGGTTTTGGTACACAGTCCAGACTCAAGTTTTTACCCGAACCAGAGACGGATTTTATTTTTGCTGCTTTTTCAGAAGAATGGGGTTTTGTCGGTTCTTTTGTTGTACTCATACTTTTCTTTTTATTGATTTGGCGTATTTTACACCTATCGGCACTCGGCGCTTCAAATTTTGAAACCTTGTTTGGACTGGGACTTGCTATATTTTTTATGACGCACATAATCATCAATGTGGGTATGAATCTAGGTATTTTCCCGGTGACTGGTATTCCGCTGCCTTTTATGAGTTATGGAGGCTCACACCTTATCACCGAATTCGCGGGGCTGGGCATATTGGTAAGTTTGAGTCGTTATGCCCGCAGTGCGCATAGAGACGCAATGCGTAATGAATTTTTAGGTCTTGAATAAAAAAGTATGAATATAATTGATGGTAAAAAAATAGCAGCGAGTGTGCTGGATGAAGTAAAAAACGAGGTGGCTAAATTGCCATTTGTTCCCGTTTTTTGTGATGTGCTGGTAGGGGATGATTTTGCTTCAAAGAAATATGTAAAGATGAAAGCGACAAAAGCAGAGAGTGTGGGTATAAAATTTTATCATGCAGATTTTCCTGTATCAGTCACTACCGATGAATTAGTAAGTTCTATTTCCAAACTAAATAAAGTGCCACATATGTGTGGGATAATAGTGCAATTACCCTTGCCTTCACATCTTGATGAAGCCAAGGTTTTGAGTGCGATTGACCCTGCGCTTGATGTCGATGCATTGGGGCCCGTTGTGAATGAAAAATTTTACAATAGTGAAGCAACCCTCAAACTACCGACCGCCCTTGCTTGTATGCGTATACTAGAATCACTTGAGATTAATTTGGAAAATAAAAATATCGTCGTGTTGGGGCAGGGTAAGCTAGTCGGTAAGCCAGTGACGAAGCTATTAGAAGAAAAAGGCCTTGCACCCATAACGGTCAAAAGCGATACCCCGAATCAGATAGATATCTTACAAAATGCCGATATCATTATTTCTGGTATTGGTCATGGTCATTATGTCAAAAGTGATATGGTAAAAGAAGGGGTGATTTTGATAGATGCTGGCACTTCAGAGAGTGGGGCGGGGCTCGTGGGGGATGTAGACATGGAGTCTGTGAAAGATAAAGCGGCCTACCTCTCTCCGTGTCCAGGCGGAGTAGGGCCGGTTACCGTAGCCATGCTTTTGTCAAACGTCTTACAAGTAGCACAAAATAAACATAATGCATAAATTTTTATTTCATCCGATTCATGATTTGTCACAAATAGCCTGGGTGTCTGAGTCCGCTTGGTTTTTATCTTACCCAGCGACGTATTTTGTGATTTTTTTTGCACTCTTTTGGGCATTGTTTTATGCAAGTTTTTCTGCGTGTAGATCGTCCCTTTGTGGAACTAGGGTTTACTCCAGGCGCACCTGAATCTGGATTTTCTTTTCCATCAAACCACATGACAGTTGTCACCGCCCTTGCTTTTGCTGTGTATTTTTTAAATAAAAAACTTGGGCGATTTTTACTGATTGCTGCTGTATTAATCGGTGTTTCTAGAGTAGTACTCGGGGTACATTATCCTTTGGATATACTCGGTGGCTTTATTTTAGGTTACTTTGTCTATTATATATACAAGCGTATTTTTGAGCGTATTTAAGCTTTTTTCTGCGTGTTGCATTTATTACAAAATAGGCTAGAATAGCCGTATATTTATGTGGAAAATTTGGAAAAGAATCTTGTGGGCATTATTAATATTAGCTATGGGCGCAGGCGTAGCCTTCTTTGTTTATAAATCAGAACCTCGATTAAACGCCAATTTCGAGAATGAAAAAAGCTTTATAAAGCAACATCCTTTCCGGCTGGGTCTTGACCTCTCTGGAGGTAGTCATTTGATTTACAGTGCAGATGTATCTCTGGTGCCAGCAGGTGAGGTGGCAGATAGTATGGACGCCTTGCGTGATGTGATTGAACGTCGCGTGAATCTTTTTGGTGTCTCTGAACCAGTGGTGCAAGTACAAGAATCAGGCCTGATCTCAGGTGGTGATGAAAGACTCATTGTAGATTTGCCTGGTGTTACAGATGTAGACAAGGCGACAGCTATGATTGGTCAGACACCACTCCTTGAATTTAAAGTAGAACGTAGTGCAGATGAACCACAAGCGGTGACCGTGGACGAAAACGGTAACGCAACATTAGACCTTTCCAATCAATTCGTACCCACCGAACTAACCGGACGTTATTTAAAACGTGCTACTTTGCAATTCAGCCCTCAGACTGGTGAACCACAAGTTTCATTGCAGTTTGACGAGACTGGTACCAAGCTTTTTGCAGATATTACTCGTGCCAATGTAGGCAAGATGGTAGCTATCTATCTTGATGGTTCACCTATCTCTACTCCGGTTGTCCGTGAAGAAATCACCGCTGGAGAGGCATTTATCTCTGGTTCATTCAATCCTGCTGAGGCAAAACAATTAGTTGGCCGATTGAATTCTGGCGCACTTCCTGTTCCTATCACTTTGGTATCAAAACAGACCATCGGGGCTACTTTAGGAGAGAGTGCTATTAATGCTGGAGTAAAGGCGGCTGTCGTCGGATTCTTGCTGATTGTTCTGTTCTTGGTGTTGTGGTATAGATTACCTGGATTACTCGCTTCTACCGCTCTAATGATATTTGTGGTCATTATGTTGGCATTATTCAAACTAATACCCGTAACACTGACTGCGGCAGGTATAGCTGGTTTTATCATTGCTATCGGTATTGCTGTTGACGCCAATGTACTTATTTTCGAACGTGTACGTGAAGAGCTAAAGGCTGGGCGCACCATCGCTGATGCTATAGAAAATGGTTTCGGTCGTGCCTGGTTCTCTATTCGAGATTCAAATACATCAAGCTTGATCGCTTCTCTTATTTTGTTCTGGTTTGGAACCTCCCTTATCAAAGGATTTGCTTTGACCTTGGGTCTTGGTGTGATCGTGTCCATGCTTTCAGCTATTGTCATCACCAAGGTATTCTTGCGAGCATTTTCTTTTATCAAAGACAGTAAATTTACCAGATTTTTGTTCTCTAGTGGAACAAGCCTATAAAAGCCATGTTTATCATCAAACACAAAAAAATATTTATTGCCATCTCAGCGGTACTAGTTGTCTTGTCGATCGCGTCTTTGTTTGTCTTTGGACTAAAGATCGGTATTGATTTTAAGGGTGGCGCTTTGACCGAGGTATATTATGCTGAAGCCCGACCAGATCAAGCGATGCTCACTGAAAAGTTGGATGCTTTAGGTTATGGTACTCTCTTGGTACAGCCGACAGGGGAAACTGGATACATTATTAAATCTCGTGATCTTAATGACGCAGAACACGCTACTTTGCTTGGAGCTTTGTCTGACAATGGTAATTTGGGAATGAGAGAAGAGAGTTTCAACTCTATTGGTCCTTCTGTCGGTGCGACACTCGCTCGTAAGGCGGTTGTGGCAATAGTGCTCGTTTCTTTGGCTATTATCCTATTTATCGCCTATGCTTTCCGTAAGGTTTCTCGACCAGTGGCTTCTTGGAAATACGGAGTAGTGGCTATTGTTTCTCTTCTACACGATGTGATAATCCCTGTTGGTTTCTTCACATATTTCTCTCACTATTTTGGAGCTGAGGTAGACACACTCTTTGTGGTGGCTATACTTACCATCTTGGGCTTGTCTGTTTCTGATACTATTGTTATTTTTGATCGTATTCGAGAAAATTTGAGAAATGAATCAAATGTAGACAAGGCAGACTTCGGTGCTATTGTCGGCAAGAGTCTTAGCCAGTCATTTACCCGCTCTATTGCTACTTCGCTTACTGTAATTTTGGTACTTTTGGCGCTTGTTTTCTTTGGACCTGAGACTACTAAATTCTTTGCTCTTATGCTTACTGTAGGTATGTTTTTTGGTACATATTCTTCAATTTTCCTTGCGTCACCTCTACTCGTGCTTGTCTCAGAGAGACAAGCCGCATCTACTAATAAGGCTTAGGCTTTATGTGTTATAATGGGTGTATTACTCGTTTAAGGTAACTCGCCTATGGCTCAAGCTCTGAGGCGGGCAATAAAAATATGAAATATGTAATTGGCGCTATAGCGCTCGTAGTCATCT
>JBKBJD010000031.1:0-6072 GCA_046294035.1 Minisyncoccia bacterium | reverse complement strand
AAATTACCAAAGAACATTTCTATAAAGGCCCGTATCGTTATACTCGAACACCCACCCACTGGGGACTCTTTCTATTGGTGCTTGGGTTTGGTCTTATGATTAATGCATTTTTCATCACTCTACTTACCATCATATCTTTTATGGTCACAAAACTAGTCTTTATAAAAGATCAGGAAAATATATTGGAGCAGCGCTACGGTGATGCTTATAGGGCTTACAAAAATAAAGTCCGTTTTTAATCTTTGAATATTTTTAGATGATTTATCTATTTGCGGGGGACGACCCTGAAAGTAAAATAGCAAATTACGAGAAATTCATGAAAGAAATATCTGCTCGTATGCAGGTTTTTCATATAGCTCGCAACAACATGAATCCTCTGGAGATAGAGAGCTTTTATTCAGGATCTGGCCTTTTTTTTAATGAATGTGCCGTGGTTTTCTCTGGTATTTTAGAAAGAGAAGATGAAAGAGTTTTTATATTAAAAAGCCTGCAGGCAATGGCTGATTCGCCCAATGTTTTTGTCTTTATTGAAGGTAAGTTGCTTAAATCCTTGCTTGATGAATTCAAAAAAGTACGAGCTGAGATTAATTATTTTGAACTACCAAAAGAAAAGCATGAAAAGTTTAATAATTTTCTTTTAGCAAACGCGCTCGGTGAAAAAGATAAAAAAAATTTATGGATTTATTACCGACAAGCGGTAGATAAAGGTGTTGGTCTTGAAGAACTTGTTGGGGTAATGTTTTGGAAAGTCAAAGATATGCACGTAAAGAGGTTTTTTGGTAAATGGCAGGAAGGGGAATTAAATAGGGTGGGTGAGAGATTGAGTTACCTGTTGCCTGAAGCGCGCCGCGGTGGCAAAGATGCCGAAACTGCTTTTGAGCGCTTCCTACTAGAAATTTTTTAAAAATCTGTTATTATCAAAAAACGTTAGTCTTGTGTATATACGCGCCCATAGCTCAGCTGGTAGAGCAGCTCCCTTTTAAGGAGATGGTCGCAGGTTCGATTCCTGCTGGGCGCACAAACCTGTACATGGTAGTATAGATACTATAATGTCAGAAAAAGTCTTTAAACTCGTCAGTAAATTTAACCCAGCCGGGGACCAACCCAAGGCTATTTCTGGCTTGTTAGATGGGCTTAAAAGAGGATTTAAAAGACAGACACTTCTTGGGGCGACTGGTACTGGTAAGACTTTTACCATGGCGAATGTAATAAAAGAGCACAATAAACCAGCTCTTGTTATCGCACACAACAAGACATTGGCTGCTCAGCTTGCTTCAGAGTTTAAGGAATTTTTTCCAGATGCTGCGGTACACTATTTCGTCTCTTATTATGACTACTATCAACCCGAGGCATATATGCCAGTCTCCGATACTTATATAGAAAAAGACGCGCAGATAAACAAAGAGATCGATCGCTTGCGTCACGCTTCAACACAGGCACTACTCACCAGAAAAGATGTGATTATTGTCGCATCTGTGTCTTGTATTTATGGTCTAGGTAGCCCAGAAGACTATGAAAAAGTAAATCTAAAACTCGAGGCTGGTATGAAGTTGGAAAGAAATACTCTGATGAAGCAACTGATTAATATACATTTTACTCGCACTAACGCAGACCTTACTCCGGGCACTTTTCGAGCTATTGGGCCCAAGGTAGAATTCATGCCAGTCTCAGAGAGTGTGATGTATTCTGTCGAAATAATGGGTGGTAAGCTCGACAGGCTGCTTAAGATAGATCCTGTTTCAATGCAGGTTATTAAAAATGAAAACTTTGTCTATGTCTTTCCAGCCAAGCACTTTATCACTGAAGACAGTAAGACAAAAAAAGCAATTGAAAACATTAAGAAAGAGCTTGCAATACAACTAGCGAAATTTGAAAAGGAAGGTAAATTACTCGAAGCGGAGCGTTTGAAAAGGCGCACAAACTACGACCTTGCTATGATACGGGAGGTGGGGTACTGCTCTGGTATTGAAAATTATTCGCGACACCTCTCAGGCAAAAAAGAAGGCGAAGCCCCAGAGACCCTGCTTTCATATTTTCCACACACCAAAGAAGGCAAATCGGATTTTTTAACCATTATTGATGAATCACATGTGACCTTGCCACAACTCTCTGGTATGTATGCAGGGGATGCCTCTCGTAAAAAAACCCTTGTTGAATATGGGTTTCGTCTGCCGAGTGCAAAAGACAATCGACCTCTTAAATATCATGAATTTACAGAACGCATCGGACCTGTGATATATACCTCAGCAACTCCGGGTGATATTGAGCGAGAAGAAAGTGAGCAAATAGTCGAGCAGATAATTCGTCCGACAGGGTTGGTGGATCCTGAGACAATTGTGAGACCTGTGTCTGCAACAACTTTTCCTCTTCGTCATTCGCATACTATCCTGGAAGGGCAAGATAAATCTGGTCAGAGCGAAGATGACTCCAAGGAAAAGTTGTTGCCTTACCCTGGTCAGATACAAGATTTTATAAAAGAAACAGAGGCGACTATTAAAAAAGGTTACCGTGTTTTGGCGACAACTCTTACCAAAAAGATGGCTGAAGACTTGTCGGTTTATTTGAAGGATAAAAAAATTAAAGCAGAATATTTACATAGTGATATAAAAACAATTGAACGAATAAAAATTTTAACCGAATTTAGAAAAGGTAAATTTGATGTTTTGGTTGGGGTAAACCTTTTGCGTGAAGGGCTTGATCTGCCCGAGGTTGCCTTGATCGGTATACTTGATGCTGATAAAGAGGGATTTTTGCGTAGCGATACGGCCCTAATTCAGACTATCGGTCGTGCTGCTCGAAACGCAGAGGGAAGAGTTGTATTATACGCAGACCATCTGACTGGTTCTTTGGAGCGTGCTTTGTCTGAGACAAAACGTAGAAGAGATATACAACTTGCTTACAATAAGGAACATGGCATTACACCGAAAACCATTTTGAAAAAAATAAAAGATATAACCGAAGAGATGGAGAGTGAACACGAAAAGGCAGTCAGATCAGAGTTGGCACTCGATGTTGAGGTTTTTAAAAAGGCTTATGAAAAAGAATTAAAGTTAGACCGATCAAAGATTACAAAGAAAAAAGATGGCACCACAGATGTAAAATTGCACATGTCAGACGAAGAAAGAAGTAATCTGGTTTACGAAAAAATAATAAAAATAAAAGAGAAAGAAATGAATAAAGCAGTTAAAGAGCTTGATTTTGAGACTGCTGCTATACTACGAGACGAGATAATGATACTACGTGAAAAATATGCAAAATAATGTTAGAATTTAGCTTCTAATGAGCAAAAAAGAAGAAAACAAGAATATAGACAAGATCGTTGTAAAGGGTGCCAGAACTCACAATTTAAAGAACATTTCGGTAGAAATGCCACGCAATAAGATGGTGGTTATTACTGGTGTTTCTGGATCTGGTAAGTCTTCTCTCGCTTTCGACACTATTTTTGCTGAAGGGCAGCGAAGGTATGTAGAATCACTTTCTTCATATGCGCGACAATTCTTAAATCAAATGCCAAAGCCAGATGTGGATGAAATTACAGGCCTTTCTCCAGCTATTTCCATCGATCAAAAGTCTCGTTCCAACAACCCTCGTTCTACTGTAGCGACTATTACTGAGATCTACGACTACCTGCGTGTAATGTATGCCCGTATTGGGCATCCACATTGCCCAGAGTGTGGTGAAGAGATAAAAAAACTTTCCAATGAAGAAATATTGAATTTTGTTTTAGAAAAAGTCTCATCAATCAGTAAGACAAAAAAGGGTACCAAAAAAGTTCTTGATGTAGAATGGAATGAAACAGAGATAAATATTTATGCACCAATTATCCGTGGCAGGAAAGGTGAATACTATCAGCTTTTGTATGATTTGCTTGGGAAGGGTTTCACTCAGATTCGTCTTGATGGAGAGATAAAAAACTTGCGTGAACAAATAACTCTTTCAAAAAACAAGGCTCATACCATCGAAGTGTTGGTGGATCATTTTGCCCTACACGAGTTTACTGATGATAAGGAGAGTTCTAAGACTCGCCTAGCCGAAGCTCTCGAGAGAGCGTTGTTGGAAGCTGATGGTTTGGTAAATATTAAGATAGCAGAAGAAGAATTTTTGATGTCAGCTAAATTCGCCTGCAAGAATGACGGTTTTTCATTTCCAGAAGTTGAACCAAGACTATTTTCTTTTAACTCTCCATATGGAGCATGTCCGACATGTAATGGCCTGGGTACGAAATATTTTGGCGGAGACGAATTGTGCGAAGATTGCAATGGTGCAAGACTTAGAAAAGAAGCCTTAAATGTTTTTCTAACAAACAATAAGAGTAAAGTAAATATTTTAGACCTAGTCAGTCTTTCCATTAATGATGCCTGTGAATTTTTCAAAAACCTAAAACTCACCGAAAAAGAAAAAGAAATATCTCTGCCGGTAGTACGAGAGATTTCTGACCGACTTAAATTTATGCTTGATGTCGGATTAGATTACCTGCAACTGTCTAGAAAAGCAAACACTCTTTCCGGTGGTGAAGCGCAAAGAATACGATTGGCTTCACAGCTTGGTTCGCGTCTTGTTGGTGCTTTATATGTGCTCGATGAGCCAACTATTGGTCTTCATCAACGTGACAACGACAGGCTTATAAAAACCCTCCTTGATTTGCGAGACTTAGGGAACACAATTTTGGTTGTTGAACACGATGAGGATACTATATATGCATCTGATTATATAGTGGACATTGGTCCTAAGGCTGGCGTACATGGAGGTTCGGTAGTTGCCCAAGGATATCTTGAGGAATTACTGACCGCCAAGAAAAATACGAGTGGTTCAAGGACATTGTCGTACCTTCGAAACGAAGCAAGAATAGAGGTACCAGAAAAAAGGCGCGAAGCAAAAGGATTTTTGAAAGTTATTGGTGGAAAAATATTTAATTTAGATAATGTAAATGTGGAAGTGCCGCTTGGTGTTATGTCTTGCATTACCGGAGTTTCTGGTTCTGGTAAAAGTACTTTTATGTATGAAGTATTGTATAAAAACCTGCAAGGCAGACTGGAGCGTAAATACAGGACAGCACAGTTGTTTAACTGTGCAAGCTTTTCTGGCACTGAATATGTGTCGCGAGTGGTATTGATTGATCAATCGCCAATCGGTCGTACCCCGCGCTCAAATATTGCCACCTATACTGGTACTTTCACACATATTAGAGATTTGTTTGCAGAAACAGATGAAGCACGTTTTCGTGGCTGGAAAGCGAATCGATTTTCTTTCAACGTAAAAGGTGGACGCTGTGAAGCTTGTGAGGGTAATGGTGAGATAGCCGTAGAGATGCACTTTTTGCCGACAGTCTATGTGACTTGTGATGTTTGTAGTGGCAAGCGTTTTGACAAAGAAACACTCACGGTAAAATACAAAAAGAAAAATATTTATGAAGTTCTAAAGATGACAGTAGAAGAGGGTATGAAATTCTTTGAAGATATACCAGCGGTCTACGATAGACTAGCTACTCTTATGGATGTGGGTCTCGGGTACCTCGAGCTTGGTCAGTCGGCGACCACTCTCTCTGGTGGAGAGGCTCAACGCGTCAAAATATCTAGTGAGCTTTTTGAGTATCGGATGGCGCACCTGAAGGCAGACAAGACTATTTATCTACTGGATGAACCAACAGTAGGTCTGCATTATGATGATGTGGCTAAGTTACTCGAAGTACTTCAAAAACTTGTTACTAAGGGTAATACCGTTGTGCTTATTGAGCACAATCTGGATATTATAAAAAGTGCTGATTATTTGGTAGATTTTGGCCCCGAAGGGGGTACTCATGGTGGTAAATTGATAGCTCGAGGCACCCCAGAAGAAGTCGCTAACAATCCAAAGAGTTATACTGGTAAGTATCTGAAAAAGATATTAAAGAAAGGGTAAAAATAAAAAAGCCGGGCTGGTTACCGGCGGGGGGTTAAAGGTTCTTTTTAACAAAGTTTTGTGGGTTCTTTGAAGAAACCCATGAAATCAAAAGACGCCAGAAACAACTGGCAAAGGCATTCGAAAAAATGAGCAAGTAAAACCATAAAGAACAAAATTTATTGAAACTGTATT
>JBKBJD010000030.1:0-6093 GCA_046294035.1 Minisyncoccia bacterium | reverse complement strand
CTACATACCCACTTGCACTCGGTATGAGTGTCATACTACGTGCAAGGTACTGAATGTCAGCAGTGGCAGAATCCATGCTGCCAGACTGGTCTGCATAAAATACTAGACATAATTTGAGGCAGGGTTGGAGGTAGATTTTTTGAGCATGTGTTTTTGGAATAAAAACACACAAAAATAGGGCGAGCAATAAAAGATGTTTTTTCATGATAGAGCGTTTAAGAAATGAAGAATTGTGAAGATACAGTTCTACCCTTGAGACTACAATAATGAGCCGAAATTGCAAGGATAGGGCAAACATTGAAAAAATGGTCAAATTAGGGTATTCTAAGCTAGTTCTATTGGGAGATCGTCTAGTTTGCCCCGCTTGGGTGGGGTGAAGTAGGACATCAGTTTTTGGTCCCATTAATTGGGGTGAGGTTGGGATAGGGACCCAACCGCAAGGCCGGAGGCAGACGTGCCGAGGCGGGGTCGAGGAAATTTTCAGCAGAAAATTATCCGTGACCGAGTACCTTAAAATATTTTGTGCATAGTGCTGGGAGATCGTCTAATGGTAGGACAGCGGGTTCTGGTCCCGTTAATTGGGGTTCGAGTCCCTATCTCCCAGCAGTGTGCAGAAAAATTATCTCTATAATATTAGCAAGACTATTTTAATTTAATAATTTATGGTTAATTTTGATAAATTTGAAGAACAGATTTTTTTTAATACAGTGCGTATAGAAAATCTTACAGACAAAGAATTAGGTACTGGTTTTTTGGTGCAAGTAAAATATGATGATACAAGAGTCAGGCATCTATTATTTTCGAATAAACATGTTTTTTGGGGTAAGAAAGATTTTGAAAGTAAAAAATATTTATCTAAAGATACTGAAAAAGAACTGCAAATAACTATTCACAGTATGAGCGAGCAAGGAGATTACTCTCTTGGTAATATAAAAAATATTAGAATTAAATTAAAAAGAGGAGATAATGGTTATTATGAAAACTCTATACATGAAATTGATGTTGCTTGTATTAACGTATCAGAAGTTTACAATACGCACAAAATAAATATGAGAAGTGCTGTATTGACTGATTTCAACAACTACGACCTTGGACAAATCCATGCTGGGTCTAAAGTCGTTTTTATTGGTTACCCTACTGGTTTTTATGACAAGAAGCACTCACTACCAGTTCTCAGAAGTGGGTATATAGCAAGTATCCCAGATGTTGATTTTAATGGATTACCACAGATATTATTAGATGCACAAGTTTTTCCTGGTTCTAGTGGAAGTCCTGTATTTATACAACTAAATGGTCAATATAAATTACTTGGTATTATAAATGCTGCACAAATTAATCCGCTTCAATTTATAGAAATACCTTCAAAGGAGATGTCTATCTCAAACGATTCGTTTGTTAAAAAAATACCAGTACAATTTATAGGCTTAGGCATGCTTTTTAAAATATCGACTATAAATGATATTTGTGATCAATTGCCTAAATCCAATTAACTTCCAAATTAAATATTATATTCTGTTTTCAGATGTTTTTTCTGTCTTCATCTGTTCGACACCCGCATCTAATTTTAGTTTATATTCCAGACATTAGACTTTCGTAATAAAAGTTTTTTTATTTCCTATTTCTAATATAAATAACACTGATTAGTATAGCGTTACCTATGATTAGGTAAAAAGGGAATCCCCACAAGTGAAAAGCGTATTCTTTGAGTGTTAGCAGGGAAATACTTGCACTTAAAATACCAGACATATACGGCCATGGTTTTTCTGTGTTTTTGTATTTCCATGATTTAACTATCGTTGGAATAAACCCTAATCCATCTGCAATTATGGCAAATACCGTAGCCATGTAGATGTCTTTAGCTATGAGCCAAAAGTATATTGCAACCAGTGCCGAGACTAGGCAGAACAAATCTAGCTTCGTTACTTTGATTTCACTTTTTATATTATACGAAGCTACGAGAACAACGAGTGGAATAATCCACGACATAAAAACAGGTATAGCTGAAAGCCCACCACCATTTTTTAAAATAATGAATGATGATACGAGGGGTGCCAGCATCCATATAAACCAACCGACTTTGTTTGGGATGGTTTCTTTTTTGAAAACACTTTTTATATAAAAGAAGCTGGCTAATAGCGTGAATATCGGAGCTAGCAGGTTCAAATATGAAGGCAACATGGGATTATTCTAGCACAGAACACTATATTATACTCTTAGCTATTTTATCTGTTCTGCGTCCGAATTTTGGTGTGTTATACTAAAAAAATGATACCCAAAAATACAATTTGTTTATGGTTTGAGAAGGATGCAGAAGAGGCGGCCAAGTTTTATGCGGAGACTTTTCCAGATAGTAAGGTGGATGGTATTTTCTATGCTCCGAGTGATTTTCCGGACGGCAAGGCGGGTAGCGTGTTGACTGTAAATTTTACTGTATGTGGCATACCGTGTGTGGGCTTAAATGGTGGACCTGCTTTCAAACAAAGTGAAGCTTTTTCATTTCAAATATCAACCGAAGACCAAGCCGAGACTGATAAGTATTGGAATGCAATAGTTGGCAACGGTGGACAGGAGAGTGCTTGTGGGTGGTGCAAGGATAAATGGGGCGTTTCTTGGCAGATCACTCCGCGCACACTCATAGAAGCACTGTCAGCCGGGGGAGAAGAATCCAAACGTGCTTTTGACGCTATGATGACCATGCAGAAGATAGATGTAGCTGCGATAGACGTTGCACGTCGCGGTGGCCAATAATTACTACGTTTAATTTGAACAATGGAAAAAGACCCATTTAAAAAACAAAATCCAGCATTTGATAAAGATAAAATTGAAGAAATCGAGTTTTTGAAAGATTTAGATAAAGAATCTGCACACCTAGAGGATCAGCGTTTTGTTGAACAAGATAACATAGACAAAGAAAGAATACCCGATATTCCTCCAGGTATGCTAAGTGAAATTATAGGAGACACAGATCCCCAATCTCAATAATAAAAAATATTTCTGACGTGTTACAATATTCGAATGTTAAATAGAGGATTCTTTTCAAATGCATTAATCATCATCGTTGCGGTTGTTGTTGGTATGTATTACCTAGACAAACAAGGCAAACTAGAATATTTCGAACAAATATACCAAAAGATACATTCCATTGTTGTGCAAAAGTAATTCATAATGTTATATTAAATACAACAAGTTTTGTTTGCTTTTTATTAGATAATTCAAAGCAAGGCGAGAGCTTTGCCTTTTATATATGAACAAAAATATAAGTTTAGTACTGTTTGTGGTGGTTGTTTTGGTAGGTGGTTGGTATTTGATGTCGATGAATAAAGAAAGCTTGAATACTTCAACAGGCATGCAATCAGATGGAAATACAGTGTCAGAAAACCAGAAAGTATTAAATATCGTAAGCTCGGAATCAAAAGCGAGCTATGAAATTTATGAAGAATTGCGTGGCAAGCCTACTACCGTGGTTGGTAATTCTCAAGCTATTTCTGGATCAGTGAGTCTCAACAAAGATTCTATGATGATAGAAGGCGGCAAAATATCACTAGATGCAAATTCTCTAAAGACCGATATTGCAATGCGTGATGAAAATGTAAAGAAGATGGTTTTAAAATCAGACCAGCCTGGCAACGAGACTATCAGCTTTAGTATTACTGGGGTAGAGGGTATACTTAATCCTATTTCTTTCGATACAAATATTCCAGTCAAAGTGGTTGGTGACCTTACTATCTCTGGGGTGACTAAATCAGTAACTTTTGACGGTACAGTAAATATGATGCAAGATGGTTCAATGAAAGTGCTCGCAAGTACAGTACTTTCATATGGAGATTTCGGTGTAGCTGTTCCAGACTTGCCATTTTTGGCAAATGTTGCAAAGACCACCAAGCTAACAGTAGATCTCGTCGCTCGCTAGCTAAAAAAGTAAAAAACTCCGACTTGGGTCGGAGTTTTTTATTATATTTTTTATTTAAATCCTGGTATACTCTTTGCAATGCAAGAATTAAAAGATGGTGTAAATAAAGCAAAACATAGCCTGCATTTCTGGGTGATTTTATTTTTTGTTCTTTTCTTGCTCTTTGCTTTTTTGATCGCCCCAGCTACCCTCAGTAACATATCATACGAACATGGTGAAGACTTGGTCAATAAAGCAGAAGAAAAAATACAAGAGATTACAAATGCACATAAAATTCCGACACTTGATAAAGCAGATTATGATGCACGTATGCTTGCTCTGGCTAACAATCCAGTACCGACACCTATCATACGCAAGGTGACACAACCTGATGGAACTATCAAAGAAGAAGTGATAACACCAGAGATAAAAACTGGTTGGCCTGTGCCTGGGCCATACCCGAAAGATGGAGCCATACTACCTTTTTATCGAGTGGTTGCTTATTACGGTAATTTGTATTCCAAAAAGATGGGCGTACTTGGTGAGTATGGAGAAGCAGAGATGTTGTCCAAGCTCAAGGCTGAAATGGTCAAGTGGCAAATGGCAGATCCCTCTACTCCTGTAATGCCAGCACTTCACTACATCGCGGTTGTGGCCCAAGGGACACCAGGCAAGGACGGTAAATATCGTTTTCGTATGCCAGATAGTGAGATAGAAAAAGTGCTTGCTATGGCGGAGAAAATAAATGCGATAGTTTTTTTAGATATTCAAGTTGCTCTGTCTGATCTGCCAAGTGAGATACCGTATTTTGAGAAATACTTAAAAATGCCAAATGTGCATTTGGGTATTGACCCAGAGTTTTCCATGAAAAGCGGCAAGAGGCCGGGGTCAGTGATCGGAACTTTTGATGCTAGTGATGTGAATTACGCATCTCAATATTTGGCTGATTTGGTAAATCAACACAATCTGCCACCAAAGATATTAGTGATTCATAGGTTTACCCAAAATATGATTACAAATTCTTCCAACATTGCTTTGCGGGAAGAGGTGCAGGTGGTGATCGACATGGACGGTTGGGGGCACCAAGCTAGGAAGACTAATACCTACAAACAATTTGTGCAAAAACAACCCGTACAATTTGCTGGCTTTAAGCTCTTTTATAAAAATGACTTAAAAGAAGAAGGATCAAGATTGATGACACCAGAAGATTTAATGAAACTACACCCAAGGCCAATATACATTCAATATCAATAATTTTGCTATCAGGGGTATTTTTTATTACAATTAGCATATATTATAATTTTTTATTACAAACTCATGAAAAAGAAACTCGTTGCTTTGTTTATTATGTGTGCTTTAGTAATGCCGGCTATAACAAATGCTTACTCAACTGGCATACTTGATACCACTTTTGCGTCTGGTTTGGCTGTAGGCAGTGGGGCGACGAGCGTAGCGGTGCAAACAGATGGCAAGATTCTGGTGGTAGGTGATTTTACAGAATACAATGGAGTATCCAGAAATCGCATCGCTCGAATAAATACCGATGGTACCCTAGACACCACTTTCAACCCAGGACAAGGTGCTGACATGACGATCATTACTTTAGCGCTACAAAAAGATGGAAAAATTTTAATTGGTGGTAATTTTACTTCATACAACGGAGTATCCAGAAATCGCATCGCTCGAATAAATACCGATGGTACCTTAGACACCACTTTCAACCCAGGACAAGGGGTAAATGGGGAGGTGCGTTCTATCTCGATTCAATCAGATGGTAAGCTAATTGTAGCTGGGTACTTCACTACCTTTGATGGCGACATAGCAGCAAGTCGAATTCTTCGACTCAATACGGATGGCACTATCGACTCGTCTTTTAGCGCAGGTAGTGGTCCGACATATCCTACTGATATGTATAATGGATATTTGTATAGCACCTTGGTTCAGTCAGATGGAAAGATTGTAATCGCGGGTTCTTTTAATCAATATGATAACACTGCTATAAATAATATTGCTCGCTTAAATACAGATGGCACACTTGATCCTGCTTTTGCTATTGGCTCTGGGCCCAATGGAGCAGTTCTGGGTGCTAGCCTTCAGTCAGACGGGAAGTTAATAATCGGAGGTGTGTTTACTTCATACAACGGAGTATCCAGAAATCGCATCGCTCGAATAAATACCGATGGTACCTTAGACACCACTTTCAA
>JBKBJD010000002.1:0-16621 GCA_046294035.1 Minisyncoccia bacterium | reverse complement strand
GATCTATGTATAGGAGGTCTTCTTTTCGGTTTGCCATATCTGTGGCGAGAGGATCTGACTCAAGCGCAGTTTTTAGATTTTCAAGAGTTCGATATAAATCATGGGTTGGGTTAAAAATAATTTTGGCTGCTTGGTCCTGATACTGAGGTAGGTGTATTTCTACTTCACTCTCGTTGTTAACAGTCACACCAGTGATATCAAGCCCCAAGTTTTTAACCGATTCAACAAAAGAAGCCAGGTCCGCGAATTTTTCGCCAAAAACAGTTTGACCAACAATAGCTAAATTTTCATCAATACCTCCATAAAATTTTATATACACTGGCCCAGAAAAATACGGAGCTTCATCAAAGATATAGCCGTATTCATCAGTAAAATAGCAACGCATGGTGACGTCACACCAGACATACTTTACACCACGTTCGGCGATAGTCAGGTTGAGCACTCGTTCTGTGTCGATAGAAAAATCCACCTTCTCTACTCTTTTAAAATTTTCCAAGATGCGTTTTTCTAGTTCACGGGTAGGATAAATCATCGCATTACTCTTTGGATAAAGCCACAAATAATATCCGTGCAAAATATCCCAGGTAAAATTTTCCAAGGCTTCTTTGTCTACAATCTTATTACCAGTCACAGAGACAGCGACGATATTTACTTCTTTGGCTCGAGCCAGAAAGCCCAAACCCACAAACAATACAAGAAAAACACCGAGAGTGATCCACACTCGGCGCTTCAACACATCTCTCCTTTGTTTTCTGAGTTCCCTTAATCGCGGAGTATCTAAAACACTTTTGCTACGCATGCAAAATTAATTTTTTCTAATTACATCCTTGCCACCCATGTACGGTCGCAAAACTTCTGGAATGATGACACTGCCGTCGGCTTGTTGATAATTTTCAATCAAAGAAACCAAAATTCGAGGAGTAGGTATAGCAGTCGAATTAAGAGAGTGTGCGTATTTCATCTTGCCATCCTGATCTTTGTAACGAATACCAAAACGACGGCATTGAAAATCATGGAAATAAGAAGCCGAAGATATTTCTCGATACTTACCTTCTTTCGGCACCCAAAGCTCAATGTCATATTTCTTGACCTGACCGAGACCCAAGTCGCCACCGCAGTTCACTACTGTATGATATGGAATCTTGAGAGATTCGATGAATTCTTCAGTGTTACGATTTATCTCTTCGTGAAATTTTACACTCTCTTCGTGACTCGCTTGGCAGATGACCACTTGTTCGACTTTATAAAACTCATGCACACGGATGAGGCCTTTCACATCTTTGCTGTGACTACCTGCTTCTCTACGAAAACACGGAGAAAAGCCTAGATATTTTTTTGGTAGTTCTGTCTGATCGAGCACCTCACCTGAGTGTAGTGCGGTGACTGGTATCTCAGCTGTACCAGCAAGCGCATCATCGTCTTGCGTCACATAATAATCCTCTGCATCACCTGGCAAGTGCCCAGTGCCGTAAAGATTTTGTTTTTTGACAATAACTGGTGGAATGACAGGAGTAAACCCACGTGCACTAAAGAAATCCATTGCATAATTCCAGATAGCAAAAGAAAGTCGTGCGCCATCACCTGTCAAATAATATCCGCGAAAACCATGCACCTTGGTACCACGTTCAAAGTCTGCCATACCAAGGGTTTGCATTATCTCAATATGACTCTTTGGCTCAAAATCAAATACTGTCTTCTCACCCCAAACTTTGGCTTCTTTGTTTTCTGCGTCACTGTCGCCATCTGGCACAGACATGTCTGGTACATTTGGCACTTGGAGCATTAGCTTTTGCCATTCTTCGAGGATGGCACGGAGCTTCTCTTCCTTGTTTTTTATATCTTCCTTGACTATACGCATCTCTTCTATGAGTTGGATTTTGAGTGCATCATCTTGGTTGCGAGCAATGTCATTCGATACACGGTTTATCTCTGCGCGCATGTCTTCGACTTCTTTCAGGATTTTAAGACGGTCATCATCCAAGGACACAAGTCGATCGATATCGATATCTACGTGTTTTTTCTTGGCGCCAGCCTTTACGATGTCTTTGTTGTCACGAATGAATTTTATGTCTAACATAGTGCAATGTATGAATATAAATAATATTTAGGATTATACATCAATGTTGGTATAATACAAATAAATGGAGATTAAGAAATTTCCAAAGGAATACTGGCCGGAAGGCTTGCGAGAGATTCCCCAACCACCCAAAGAGCTCTTTATCTTGGGTGACTTTCCAGAAGAAGATTTGATATTTTTAGCTGTCGTCGGTTCACGTAAATTCACCACCTATGGCAAAGACGTCTGCGAGAAACTCATCATGGGGCTTTCAGGTCAACCAGTTGCCATCATCTCTGGATTTGCACTTGGGATAGACACCATAGCACACGAGACGGCGATGAAGGCGAAGCTCCGCACTATTGTCTTCCCAGGTTCAGGGCTCGGTAGACGCGCCATCTTTCCTCAAGCAAATGTAGCCTTGGTGCCAAAGATATTGGAGCACGGTGGATGCCTAATATCTGAATTTCCAGAAGAAATGAAGGCTGCTCAATGGACATTCCCGATGCGCAATAGACTAATGGCTGGCATAGCGCGCGCGATACTTGTCATCGAAGCTGAAGAAAAATCAGGCACGCTCATCACGGCACGGCTCGCCACAGAATATAACCGCGACGTGCTCGCCGTGCCTGGGTCTATCTATTCACCAAATTCTAAAGGTACCAATAGATTGATCCGCCAAGGCGCCACACCCATCACCTCTGTCGAAGATCTACTCGACGCGCTAGATCTCAAAAAAGACGACGAGGAAATACAACAAAAACTCTTTGCTGATTTATCAAAAGAAGAAATGAATGTTATAGACACCCTACGTGAACCGATGGCTCGAGATGAATTGATCCGCACCCTTGGCATGAGCACCCAAGAAGCAAACACCCTACTGACTGTCATGGAAATAAAAAAGCTCATCAAAGAAGAGCTCGGTGAAATACGTCGTACGTAGAAAATAAAAAAGCCTTCTGGAAAGTACGTTAACTTCCCAAGAAGGCTATCTTCCTATCTAGAATTCAAAAAATTTTTCGCCAGGACTTTTCCTGACTGCTTAACTGTCTTACGACGTTTTGATTATACTACCGTTTCTAATCTTCGATTTTTTCTCCGGTTGCTCGAATCACAACTTGTTTGTTTTTTGTTCCGACCTGGTAAGCAAGCCTGTTGGACTTATCTAACTGTTCAACTACCCAGATTTCTTGTATCTCACCGTCCTCATTCTTTAAGAATAGAGCCGGCTCCCAAGCGCCCGAAGTCATTAGAATTTTCCCTTCAACACGAATCCGAAACTCTTTTTCGTTGTTGTTCGCCCAAAAAGGTATAGGGTGCATACCTTGATGAAAAGACACATACATATTGTCTTTCCCGAGCGAGTCGCGATATATGTACTTCAATACTCCGGGAGTGTTCTCTTTTAAAACAAAAATCGAGTCGGAAATCTCCTTGTATATTACTCCGCTTTCGATAGTGCGACTTGCAATTCTCGCACGTCGCAATTTCAGTGAATTTTCGGCTTGGAAGTAATACTGTAGTTGAGTAGTGTTTTCTTTGGTTATGTGATCATCTTTAAAATTTTTTTGTGACGCCACTTTGTAGTTTGCAGCAGCACACGAAAAAAATAAAAAGGACATAGTGGCGAAAAAAAGTACGCGGATCAGCATAAAAATATTTTGTAGTTTGTTGTGAAAGAAAAAACGCTTGCATCGAGCAAGCGTGTGTGAAATCTAAAAATAGATTAACACGATTAGGTTTATATGTCAAACTCTAGTCTTTCTCATACTCCACTTCGTATTCATCTTCGTCCTCATCTTCTGATCCTTTTTGTTTACCCAGGTTAGTAGTAGGTAGCGGTGCGCTTTGGGCTTGTGCCTGACTCACCTCCTGCCCCACCTTGCCGATATAAAAATCTTTCAGCAAATTCCACGCAAAGTTTGAATGGATGAGAGTGAAGGTCTTGGTCGCTTCTTTACCACACATCTCGAGTATTTTGTTTGCTCCTCCAGGGTGTTGGTCTATAAACCCTGCCACACTATATACAGAATCCTTGATGATGAGGTAACAATCATTGCGAGTATTGTGCTTAGCTATCTCTTCAAGATTAAGTACCACACCAGTACCCGCAATAGGTACTACAGAAGGTATCGTGCCCACCGTAGAGATATCAGCATTTGTATTCTCGTTCCCTAGAGAAGAAAATCCACCATCCACCGACAACACTCCGAGCACCAAGATCGTCCCCACGAAAACTACAAACGAAGCTAAAGTAATGTATTTTAATTTCATAATTTGTTTTTTAATTAATTTATTGCAGACCAAATTCTTCTGAATGCAGATTCTCTGCTTTTACTCCGGACAAAGAAAGCTGTTTACGCAAAGATCGTATCATCGGCACCGGCGCGCAGATAAATACACTACACACAGAAAGATCGCCAGAGGTTGCTTTGATAATATCGGCATTCATATAACCAGCAGTATCAGAATAATGCGGTATAATGCGCAAAGCAGGATTTTGGATAGATTCTAAAAGCGACAAATACACAGCCTCTTTTGGATTCTTCACACAATAGTATAAATCTATCTTATACCCATCGTCTAGGGTAAGTGACTTCGCCATCGATAAAAACGGAGTAATGCCGATACCTCCAGCGATCCAAATCTGTCTTTTGTACAAACCTTCTTTGGCACTAAATTTACCAAAAGGTCCTTCGATGAATGCAGTAGTGCCGACTGGCAACTTGGAGAGATTCGCTGTAAAATCTCCTAAATTTTTTACCGTGAATTTTATATCCGGTGAATCTACAGAACCCGACAGAGAAAAAGGGTGACTTTCGTAACCTATGTTTTTATCTCGAAAACTCACAAAAGCAAATTGCCCTGGAGTAAAATGCATACCTTCACCCTCTTTCGTTAAAGTAATCTCCGTGATACCTTCGCCCATTTCTCGAACCGCGCTCACACGATAGCGAAATTTGCGAGTAGTATAGGCACCAAAGATCGTGTGATAGATAAATGCATACATAGCGACAGCAGAGATGAATAGCACATACAAGCGAAGTGGCAAAAAGCTCGAGGTGTCACTCGGTATCAAAAAGACATGGAGCCCCGCAAAGAAAAAAGCAAGGCCCATCCATTTGTGGGTGTATTTCCAGATGTGATATTTGGGTCGTAAGTATAGGGTCAGCGCGATCAAGATGATGAGTAGATAGAGAGCAAACTGCCCGAAATTGATAGGCCAAGTGTATTGATTTGGAGCCAAGAAAGAAAGTACTCGTGCAAAACTCATATCTGTGTAGGTAAAAGCGAGAAAGAGCGGGTGAAAAAGCATAAACATAAATCCGATCTGTCCCACTTGGCTATGCTTCTCATACACTTTATTGAGTCCATAGAAAAATTTTTCAAAGATAGGGAGTCGTGCAGAAAGTATCATCGATTCGGCAAAGAGCATCATACCGATGATGCCGGTCGCTTTACCTAAGAGCGAAAGTGCATCATACCAACTTGAGATAGAGAGAGACACCGAAGGCGCCCAAAGCCAAAGCACCAGCGCTATAAGTGGAATGCCAAACAAAAAATACATACCAGAATCATGCTTTTTCATATTTGTATGATTGTATCATACAAATATTACCCTAAAAACAATTTAGCCACGTTCATTGTCTGAACGTGGCTTCGTTGTGTTTTTTTGGTTTGAGGTTTTACCTCGTTTTTTTAGGCAGGATTTTAATTTTTTTTCACAATTGATTTGTCTCCCTGCAGGAGGACTTCGTTGGCGCGCAGGTCTACGGCGATCAACATTTGTTCATTTTTTTTGTTCCTCTGTACCTGGAGGTACAGATCTTGGTTGCATGCGTTGCATGCGGTCAAAATACGTATCATGTCGTCCGTGGACTCAATGTCTTCCTCGATTTGGCGAGCAGCCTCCTCGAGTTGTTCAAGGTCCATTTGGGACAGATTGTAAACGATCAAGATGGGGTCACCATCTTCCATTTGCACCAGCTGAATGCCGGGTGTTTTGGTCGAATCGTTTACGATCATTTGGGCGTTGGCCTGGTTGGCGAAGAAGAAAGAAACGAGGGTAAGAGCGAAGGTCAGAATGTTGTTGCGCATGGCGTGGATTGTTTTATTTAAAAGTGTTGGTGAATGACCTTAAATTCCATAAAGAATCTAGGGTTATTCACCAACTTCCTGCCTTTTCAATGAACATTCTTAACTGGGTACAGTATACCATATATGGGATACTTTGTCAAGTACTATTTGCCAAATCATTTGACATCGTGTAATACTTGACCTATGCGATTATTGATAGTGGAGTCGCCTTCAAAGGCAAAAACAATAGAAAAGTACTTAGAAGGCGCATTTACTGTGCGTGCTTCGGTGGGTCATATTCGTGATTTACCAAAGTCTAATAAGAAAGCTATCGACATAGAGGGTGGCTTTATCCCCCACTACGAGATAAGTAAAGGCAAAGAAAAAGTCGTCCACGAGTTGCAACACCTGGCAGAGAAAGCAAGCGAAGTCTTGCTCGCTACCGACCCCGACCGTGAAGGTGAGGCTATCGCCTGGCACTTAGAAACTCTCCTAAAAACTGACAAGAAAGTAAAAGCTCCAATCAGGCGCGTCACCTTTCATGAGATCACTAAAGAAGCTGTCACCGAAGCACTCGAGTCACCTTGTGCGATAGATACAAACCTACGCAAAGCCCAAGAAGCGCGTCGTGTTCTAGACCGCCTAGTGGGCTACGACCTCTCAGGTCTCATCTGGAAAAAAGTTCGCTATGGACTCTCAGCTGGCCGAGTACAATCCCCGGCCCTACGCATCATCATGGAACGTGAGCGTGAGATCCGCGCATTTATCCCAGAAAAATATTGGAAAATTTTTGGTGATTTTAAAAATATTCAGAAAGCAGACCTTCGCCTCGAATGCACAGAAGAGCCTCGCGTTGAAAAACTCGTCGCTCGCATCATGGAACTTGGAGAGAAAAGCGACTGGCTCATCACTGACGTAAAAGAATCAGAACAAAAACGCGCTCCGCGTGCTCCTTTTACTACCTCTACCCTACAGCAGACAGCAAGCTCCCGTCTTGGCTATTCACCTTCTCGTACCATGCAGATAGCTCAAAAGCTCTACGAAGCTGGGCATATCACCTACATGCGTACAGACAGCACAAATCTTTCTGTCCAAGCACAAAATCAAATCATCTCATATGTTGAGAAAAAATTTGGTAAAGAATATGCCGAAAGACATATATATAAGACCAAGTCCAAAAATGCTCAGGAGGCACACGAAGCCATCCGCCCGACTCATATAGAAGTAGAGCACGCCGGTAGCGAAGAACAACAAAAACTCTATCGTTTGATCTGGGAACGCACTGTCTCAAGCCAGATGTCTGACGCAAAATTAAAAAAGACAAAGATCATCGCTGTCATAGAGGACGATACTTCGCTCCCTGCTTTTTCTGCCAATGGTTCTCGTCTCCTATTCCCTGGATGGCTAGCAGTAGATCGAGATACTCGTGGCGAAGACGTCGAACTACCTCTATGTAACAAAGGTGAAAAACTTTCTCTGATCTCACTCTATAACGAAGAAAAATTTACTGAACCGCCAGGTAGATACACCGAAGCAGGTCTCGTAAAAGAACTTGAATCCCGTGGTATTGGACGACCTAGCACCTACGCGTCTATCATGCGCACCTTAGAAGACCGCGAGTACGTGCGAAAAGAAGGCAAGACATTATTCCCGACAGATACTGGTGAAGTTGTTTCTGATTTTCTGGAGAAAAATTTTGCTGAATATATTTCAGACACTTTCACTGCTCTCATGGAAGACGAACTCGATGAGATATCTCGCGGCGAAAGAGAATACGAAAAAACCCTTCGAGAATTTTATACTCCATTCTTAAAAGAAGTAAAAGCCAAAGACAAACTCGCCAAAGCCACCGACATGGGCGAAGCTCCAGAACATATCAAATGCCCAAAGTGTGGCGCGAGTATGATAATCAAACTTGCTCGAGCTGGTAAATTTTATTCATGCTCACGATATCCAGATTGTGAAGGAGCACTTCGCCTCGATGGTACCGAACTCGAAGGCCCAAAAGAAACTGGTGAACTGTGCCCAGTCTGTGGCGAAAAGAAAGGCAAATCTGGCGGTGGTAAGCTTGTGATTCGTGAACGCCGAGATGGCAGCGGTACTTTTATCTCTTGTTCCAGATATCCAAAATGTAAATACATCAAAGAAGACGAAGAGGACAAGAAGCGCAAGATGACCGGTGTCACCTGTCCAGCATGCAAAAATGGCGAGATGACGGAACGTCGTGGACGTTTTGGTGTTTTCTATTCTTGCTCAAATTACCCTACCTGTAAAAATGCTATCAAAGCCAAACCGACCGGCAATATCTGCCCGATGTGCCAAAGCTTGATGATGGAAGGTACCAAGACTATTCCAGAACGCTGTAGTAATAAAACCTGCCCAAACCACAACCCACACAAAATCAATAAAAAATAAATTCATGCTATGATATACCCATGGAAGAAGTAACATCAATATTTGCTTTAATGGGTGAAGATATCACCAAAGAAGACAAAGAACTCATCACTCGTGCCTATGAATATGGGAAGAAAGCCCATGAAGGTCAAAAACGCATGAGTGGAGAACCCTATTTTACTCATCCGATAGCAACAGCCAAGATTCTAGCTCGCCAAGGTATGGATGCCCAGACAATCGCCGCTGGTCTTATGCACGATGTACTTGAAGACACTGAGGTATCCGAAGAAGACATGCGTAAAGAATTCGGTGATGATATCGTTTTCCTGGTAAACGGCGTCACTAAACTCGGCACATTGAAATATCGCGGTCATGACCGACACGTAGAAAGTCTACGCAAATTCTTTATGGCAATGGCCAATGATCTGCGAGTGGTCATCATCAAGTTTGCTGATCGACTCCACAACCTCTCCACCTTAGAACACGTACGAGAAGAAAAACGCAAGCGTATCGCACTCGAATCCATCGAGATCTATGCTCCGCTAGCCAACCGTCTCGGTATGGGTAAACTAAAGGGCGAGATCGAAGAAGCAGCTTTCCCTTATGCCTATCCAAAAGAATACGCCGAAGTATGCGAGATGCTCAATGACCGAGAAGAAAAATATAAAAAAGATATAGAACACATCAAAGACGAACTGGCTAAAACCCTCAAAGACGAAGGAGTTCTATTTGATGAGATTAGTTATCGAGTAAAGACAAAATACAGCTTGTGGCGCAAATTACAACGCTATGACATGGATCTAGACAAGATACACGACATCATCGCCCTACGTGTCGTTGTCGAAAATATCGAGGATTGTTATCGTATTTTGGGTGTAATACATTCACTCTGGAAGCCGCTCTTGGGTCGCATCAAAGACTATATTTCCCTGCCAAAACCAAACGGGTATCGTTCTTTGCATACGACAGTATTTACTGGTCCGACCGGTATGGCCGAGATTCAGATTCGCACCCGCGAGATGCACGCTGAAGCTGCCTACGGTATCGCTGCGCACTTTGCCTACAAAGAAAACGGTGAGAAGAAATCAGAAAACGATAAAAGTAAGTTTGATTGGATAGAAGAACTCAAAGAATTAAACTACAATCCAGAAAAACCGAAAAGCTTCTTTGAACACTTAAAAATGGATTTCTTCAACGATCGTATCTTTATCTTGACCCCAAAGGGAGACGTCGTAGACCTACCAGAGAATTCAACCGCTATCGACTTTGCCTACTCCATCCACTCAGACATTGGCGATCATATGTCTGGAGTCAAAATAAACGGCAAACTTTCTCAAATATTTTCTGAACTCAAAAATGGTGACATTGTAGAAATACTAGTCAAAAAAGAAGCTTTCCCTTCACGTAAATGGCTAGACCACACAAAGACCAACCTCGCCAAAAGGCACATTCGCTCCTATCTAGAAGCAAATGAGACAAGTATATTTGACCGTTTGAAAAACCTCGGCGGCTCCAAAAAATCTTAAATACTAAAATTAGATATATCGTAAAGCGCGGCTTCTTCTGCTTGGCGCTTGTTTTCCTCTGCTATCAAGCGGAGCTCTTCTTCGTGGCGAGCCATTTCTTCTGGGTCTGCTTTTTCTACTTCGATAGCATTGGCTACAAAGTTTTGTGCACTAGCGTTGGTCGCAATATGATTTTCAAGCATATGGGTAACACCCTTGATGTCTTCGGATTTTTTGATGAGGCTCATGATGGTCTGCAGGTCATCAGCTGAAAAGAAATCAATCTTAATATGCCCTCCGTTTTCTTTCATCTCAATCTGGACTCGAGTACCTAGTTTTTCGCCAAGCTCTTCTTCCATCTCTACAATAACTGGATCTACTAAATACTCCTTTTTGCGTACACGATCATATGCCACCTTGCGCGCTATCTTTTCGGCATCACGCACTGTGAGCTTCTTGTAGACGATTTCTTTGAAAAGCACCCCTTGTTCATCTTTGTGATCAGCAAGCATGAGTAGTGGACGTGTGTGACCTTCATGAATCCTACCCTCAGAAAGAGCGTTCAATATCTCTTCAGGGAGAGCAAGAATACGCAAAGAGTTTGATACATATTCTCGACTCTTGCCCATCTTCTTGGCTATCTCAGCATGGGTGAATTTAAATTCATTGGCAAGGCGTTCAAAGGCTCGTGCGCGATCTACGGCATTCAAGTCTTCGCGTTGCAAGTTCTCAAGGATTGCAAGTTCGAGCTTCATCATGCTCGAATCTCCTACACGGATGATGACCGGCACCTGGAGCACCCCTGCGAGCTTGGAAGCACGCAATCGGCGTTCACCAGCGATGAGTTCGTATTCGGTCACAAGACCACCATCTTCTTTTTCTATTTCAACACGAGAGACGGTCAGTGGTTGAAGTACTCCATATTGCTTGATGGAATCCGCCAAGTCTTGCAGGTGGGCTGGGTCAAATTCACGACGTGGTTGATATGGGTTTGGTTTGATTTTATCTGTTTCGATCCAGAAGATTGAGTTGGAATATAAGTTGGACATAGAGCTATTCTATCACCAACATTCACGCTGTGCAAAAATTGCATTTTAATAATTTTTGGGATAAAATGTGGAAACCTTTTGATAAGGTACGAATTGAGTTCGTCGAGCCGGGATGGCGGAATTGGTAGACGCAAACGACTCAAAATCGTTCGGGGCAACCCATGAGAGTTCAATTCTCTCTCCCGGCACAAGAAAAACACTGGTTACCATGTCCAGTGTTTTTTCTTTTTGAAATACATACTAGTAGATGCTATATTACAGCCACAGTATGCGACAGAAAAAGACACAACCTATCGTGCTCGTCATCTTGGGCCCTACCGCCAGTGGCAAAAGCGACCTTGCGGTCAAAATAGCAAAAAAAGTAAATGGCGAAATCATCTCAGCTGATAGTCGCCAAGTCTATAAAGGGCTTGATATCGGTACTGGCAAAATAACCACAGAAGAAATGCAAGGTGTACCACACCACTTGATCGACGTGTGTTCACCCAAGAAAGTTTTTACCGTAGCCGAATATCAAAAAATGGCCCTGCAAAAAATAGAGGAAATATTGAATCGCGGCCATGTACCGATCTTAGCCGGAGGTACTGGATTTTATATCGATGCAGTGACACGCGGTATTATCTTGCCAGAAGTACCTCCAGATAAAGCACTCCGAAAAAAACTCGAAAGTCTTTCTGATGAAGCGCTATTTGCCCATCTACTTCGGATAGACAAAGATCGTGCACGAGCAATAAAATTAAAAAACGAAATAAGGAATCGAGTACGCTTAATCAGGGCGATCGAGGTAGCGACTGCTCTCGGCCAAGTACCAAAAATAAAACACAAAAAACTTCCATATACCTTCGTCCAGATTGGCGTGGCAGTCGATGAAGAAAAATTGAAACAAAAAATAGCTCGCCGTGTAGCGATCATGTTTGAAGAAGGTTTGCTAGAGGAAATAGAAAAATTAAAGAAACAAGGTGTGAGCAAAAAACGCCTACGAGAATTTGGCTTTGAATACAACGAACCGACACTAGAGAGCGTCATCACCGAGAGCTACAAATATGTGAAAAGACAGATGACTTGGTTTCGGCGCCACAAAGATATTATTTGGCTTTCCCCGGACCAGGTCGTAGCTTTTGCCACAGCGAACCTAACAAAGGTAAGCAAGATACCGCGATAGTGAAGACCACCAGCCACTCGAGATGATTTTTCAAATTTGGGAAAAGGCTACCTAAAAAATAACCAACGAGTGTGACTCCCGCTGACCAGACGATAGATCCGAGAAAGTTGTATCGCAAATATTTTAAAAGATCCATCTTGGCAATACCTGCCACTACCGGCATGAAGGTGCGCACCACTGGCACAAAACGAGAAAATACAATGGCTATGTGACCGTATTTTTCCAAAAACACATGTGTCTTGTTTATGTATTCATCTTTGAATATTTTACGAAACACTCGAAAGCGACGAAGTTTTTCTAGGTATACACCCACATAGTAGCCTAAAATACCTCCAAAAAAAGTAGAGACAAAGATGAGCGGAATAAGATAAAAAATATTTAAATACCCGGTCGTCGCGATGATACCTGCGGTAAACAAAAGAGAGTCGCCAGGCAAAGCAAAAAATATACCTGATTCTAAAAAGACAATCAGAAAAATACCCGCATATCCATAGACACTGATCAGTGTCTCTACGTTAAAAAGTGTTTCCATTATTCTTCTATCTCATCTTCGTGTTCTTCTCGCACTATTCGATGATCTCCGTCAGTACAATGACACTCGATTAGTTTCTCGTGATAGCGATTGCAATCTGTCGCTTGGCACACACCCGGATGTGCTGCTACGCCTTCACATTCCCCGACGCAAATAAAATGTTTTGTATCCATAAAAATTATTTTAAATTAATAATTATAAACTTCTTGTTACTGCCCGCCTTTGTCATCTTTTCTACCAGCATAGTAACCAGTTTTTGTCTCATACTCTTCGTCCACTGGACCTTGGCCTGTGCGCAATTCAAACAGCAAAAGAGCTGTTTCTGAATCATACTCTTTTAATTTATCCACCGTGACATTTTTTCTGCCCTCAGCACGTTTTTTGGTGACGGTAGCTATCATTTCTTCTAATGCTTTTTTGGCACGTTCAGGATCGCGATTTGTGCGGTTTACCTCAGCCACGATAGGGTCTTCTTCTGCTTTTGGTAATTTATATTTCCAAGGATCCTTGTATGTACCTTTGCCCACATCGACACCAGCGGTAGGTTTGGGGGTGGGAGTGGATTTTTGTGGACCGGATTGAGCCTTCAACTCTCCCCTAGACAAAAGTGAAATGAGCGCCAAAAGACCTATTTTTGTATAGTACTTCCATTTTGGGTTTTTATTAACCCCAGGGGTTTGTTCGAATTTCATATAATATATTTTACCACTAATCCTCTATATTGCTACCAGCTACAAAACCCGTCGTCCAACACAACTGGAGCGAATACCCACCCGAAGGGCGATTGATATCAAGCAAGTCCCCAGTAATGTATAGATTTGCATAGAGGCGTGAACGCATGGTCTTTGTATCTACTTCATCGAGCGAGACTCCACCATCAGCCACCACTGCCCTCTCGTAGCCCAAGAGGTGGGTGACGGTGATGGGTAAAGCTTTCAATATATCGACGAGCGCCCGACGTTCACCTTTTGTGATGCTATGCACTTTCTTTTCCAAGAGCGCACTAGGAATACAGAGACTGATGCCCGAAGCCGTGCCTTCGGGGACCAATTCTTTCAATACATTTTTCAAAGTTTTATTTTTATGTACATCAAAAAGCGAGATGAGTTTTTTATCTGCGGATCCGATATCAAGTGTGGGCAAGAGATCGATGGTACCCGTCACTCGTCCACCGAGGAGCCATTCACCGATATCTTTGGCTGTGTTTAATATGAGAGGACCTGAGAGCCCAAAATGAGTACAGAGTACTCGCCCTTCCTTAGTGATCTTCTTCTTGCCATCAAGATAAAAAGTGATTTTGATACCTGAGAGCGCCCGACCTGAAAGCGCATGCACCCATGACTCACGCACTGCGATAGGGACGATCGACGGAGTCGGCTTACGCACCGTGTGACCCAGATCCTTTAACCAACCAAAACCATCGCCAGTAGACCCAGTCTCCGGGTGCGACAAACCACCTGTTGCCAGTATGTATTTTTCTGCCTTGTATGTTATACCACCAGCCACCACTGCTTCTATCTTGTCCTTACCTTTTACTATCTGCTCGACGGCTAGGCCTGAGCGCACAGTGACCTTGCCTATCTTCATATATTTCATGAGAGCTTCGACTACATGACTGGCATTTTCAGATTTTGGAAATGCGCGGGCCCTATCTTGTACAACAAGCGGCAGGCCTAAGTTTTCAAAAAAAGTAAAAGTATCCTCAACACCAAATTGTGAAAACGGTGAAAAGAGGTATGGCGCGGCCTTGCCATAATTTGAGAGCATCTCGCGAGTGTCATAGGTAGCATTGGTGATATTGCACCTTCCACCACCAGTGATGCGCAGCTTCTCGCCCAGGCGTTTGTTTTTCTCAAGCAAAAGCACGCGCAGGCCCAAAGCACCTGCCCGTCCAGCAGCCATCATACCAGAGGCACCACCCCCGATGACGATTACATCATATGTTTCTATATCTTTCTTTTTTGGCACGCGTGTTGGAGAAAATTTTTAAAATATTATTCAGTGGTCACTCCATCAAATTCTGGGGCATCTGCTTCGGCTTTTGCTTTGGTCTCACGCACGACGCCATCTTTGTGATGAGGTGGAGCATAGAGAGTGTATAATTTAAGCGGAACTACTTCGGAAGTGTTGATGACATTATGCTTCGCGCCAGCAGGCACGATGATGACATCTCCATCGGATACTTCGTATGTCATATCGTCGATGAGGACCTGCCCAGTCCCCGCTTCAAAACGGAAAAACTGATCGCCCTCACCATGTATCTCAAGGCCTATGTCTTCACCTGGGGCCAGACTCATCAAAACCAGTTGGCAATGCTTGCCCGTGTACAAAACCTGCCTAAAATTTGTATTTTCAATAGTAAGCTTTTCAATGTTTTCTTTGTATCCTTTCATAGGCTAATTATACCGCCCAAAATTAAAAAATAAAGCCGCACCATGTGTACGGTAACGGCTTGTATAATCCTCCTTTAAACCTCTTTAAGGTTTAATCAACTTTTTACTTTTCAAATCGTTGATTCTTTTCTCCACGACTTTAAACGACTTTTCGTACCCCTCGCAATTGGTTGCCCAATTGAAGGATTCGTGTCCGCACAGGCAGTCGAGATATTCTTGTGCCGAATACTTCAGTGTATATGTTTGGTCGAATTCCCAATTCCTCCACTTGGCAACCCTGCTCTTAAGCGCAGCTCCCTTGTTTGGAAGGCGTTCTGTGTAGTGGTCCTGGGTTATGGACAGTAAGTACAGCTGGAAACTGTAAAGTGTGGTTTGATTGTGACCAAACCACAACTGCACAAAAGTGTCGTGGTGCTTGTCATCACGATAACAAAACCCATCACTAAACCCCAGCTCGCGCTGGAACTTTTTCTGCTTTATGGAGAACAGCTCCCCACCTGAACGCGCATAGCGTTCGGAGGTTCCCCAGGCCGTCTCACGAGCGGCCATAGTGATGGGCAGCAGACGACTGATGCCTGAATACTGTTCAAACCAAATAGCATATGGCCATACAAAAATCAGGAATTTATTCCTGATAAATTCTTTAATCTCTTTATTACTAGCCGTATCCTGCCAAAACTCTCTTGGCAAATAGTAAAAAGTCTCCCCATAGCGAGTGAAACTTTTTGTAAATTTTCTCACTTCACTGTCTGGGTTTTTTAAAACCCACTGATTTACAAGGAACATGTCCTTGTAATCATACGCTGTCACATCCTTGTTAGCGGGTTTGGTCGTTTGAGCTTTCAAGCCAGCGAAAGAAAAAAGTGCGAGAAAAAGCATGAAGGGCTTCATGATGTTAAGTTTTTAAAAGACAATCCCTTAAAGGGGCCTGTCTTTGGGTGAACAATGGGTTTATAAATCTGTAGCCACCATACAACAAAAACCCTCTTTTTGCAAGGATTTTTGTAAACTGTCAAGGACAACTTTCGGTACTCTATTTTAGATAACTGTCGAAGTATATGGCGTGACAGGTGTAGCCAGCAGGGTTCTTTTGTAGGTAGTCCTGGTGATACTCCTCGGCCGGATAGAAAGCTTTAAATGGCTCAAGCGTGGTCACCACCGGTGCACCCCAGCGGCCAGAAGCATCGACGATCTTGATGAAATCTTCTGCTTGCTTTTTCTCTTCTTCGTTTTGATAAAATATCGCCGAGCGGTATGAAGTGCCCACATCATTGCCCTGCCTGTTTAGCGTCGTCGGGTTATGAATCTGGAAAAAGAAATCCAAGAGGTGCCAGAAATCCGTCTGCGCCGGATCATAAGTAACCTCGAGTGCCTCAGCATGCCCAGGACGGGCGATTTACCGAAGTGAATCGTGATAGATTTCACTGGCATATCAAAATGAATATCGGAGGAG
>JBKBJD010000029.1:0-6273 GCA_046294035.1 Minisyncoccia bacterium | reverse complement strand
ATGCTGATACAATTTTTCAACCAATTTCATGCCATCATTATAATCCGCATACGCCCAGTAAAATTCCATATTAGTGAATTCTTGCAAGTGATCAGGACTCGATCCTTCGTTTCGATAAACGCGACCAATCTCAAAAGTCTTTGGAAAACCTGCGGCCATGAGTCGCTTTTGCCATAGCTCACCAACTGAGATCCGTAGATAGACTGGCAGATCATAGTCATTGTGATGAGTCTTAAATGGTCGAGCCTCTGCGCCACCAGTAGTTACTTCGAGTGTCGGAGTCTCAACCTCAAGGAACCCTTCTCCAATCATAAAATCGCGAGTAGCTTTCCAAAACTTTGCTTTTTTCTCAAGCAAATTCCTAAGATCGGTATTCATCAATATATCCAAATATCGCTTGCGATACCGTTCATCGTCATCCGTGATGCCATGCCATTTCTCCGGTAATGGTGCCAAAGTTTTGGTAAGCATCCTAAAGTCATGAGCTTCGCAGGTCTTCTCTCCTCTTTTGGTTATAAAAAAAGTACCTTGAATTTCAATGAAATCTCCGATATCTGTCACATCATTAAAGATGTTAAATTTTTCTTCACCAAGTACATCTTTTTTTAGAAGACCTTGAAATGAAGCAGTGCCGTCAAATAGAGTGATAAATATAATAGCCCCTTGGCCACGTAGTGACATGATACGACCAGATATCCATTTCATTTCTCCTCCTGCTTGCAATGCATCAAATTTATCCTGAGCTTCGCGCAGAGAAATTTCACGCATGGTGTGTGCTGGATACGGATCAATACCCCTCTCTTTGAGTAATGAAAGTTTTCGCAGACGAGCTTCTTTTATTTCGTCGATGGTAGACATTTAATTTATTTTCAAAATTTCATAATGCACTGTACCTTTTGGAGTTTCAACTACCGCCACATCACCTGGCTTCTTGCCGAAAAGCGCTGCCCCAAGAGGTGAACGATTTGATACCTTACCAGAAGCCATGTCAGATTCTTCGGAACCGACGATCACAAACACCATTTCTTTACCATCAGATTGTTTGCGCACAGTCACAGCAGCATTGATGCTCACGGTATCTGTCTGCGCCACGTCACCGCTCACCACCTCGGAGTGTTTTAATATGTGTTCGATTGTTTTAATTCTCTCTTCATTCTTGCCCTGGTCTTCTCTGGCTTGGTGATACTCGGCGTTTTCTTTTAGGTCGCCCAATGATTTGGCATAAGACAAAACCTCCAGTATTTCCTTGCGGCGCTGGCCGGAAAGCAAAGCTAGCTCAGCTTCAAGCTCTTTTTTCTTTTCTTCTGTAATATAATCTTTTCCCATACAAAAATGCTAACTTTTTTAAGCCAAAAAGTCCACCCTAGTGCAACACCCTACAACAATCTATCTTCAAAGCGTTCCAAGGGCTTGTTTTCTATCTAAAATATGTTAATCTATACCACATGGCAAAAACAGTAGTAGAAATCAAGAAAAATCCAAACGAAAACAACGCAAGCATCTTGCGCCGTTTTTCTCGTAAGGTGCAAGAAGGAGGTATAATCCAGAAAGTAAAATCAAAGCGTTACAACGAACGAAAAGATTCTAAGATTAAGGTAAAGAAAAGCACCTTAAAGCGCCTTGCTCGACGTGTTGAAATTGAAAAACTTCGCAAACTTGGAAAAATCCGATAAAGAACTGTTATCTATCAAAGGGAATGTAGGCAAACTGAAAGGTTTGCCTATTTCTCTTTTAAAAGATGACATCTTGGGTAAAGAATACGAACTCTCAGTAGCTTTCGTTGGACCTCGCACTTCTCGCAAATTAAATCGAGAGTATCGTGGCAAAGACTATCCCACCAATGTGCTCTCCTTCCCGCTTGATAAAAAAAATGGAGAGCTCGTCTTGTGTATGGATGTCATAAGTCGTGAATACAAAAAATGGGATAAAAACCTTTTTGACTTTACCGGTTTTTTAGTTATCCACGGAATGCTTCATTTGAAAGGAATGGACCATAGCGCTATAATGGAAAAACAAGAGCAAAAATTTTATGCGAAATATTTCCATCGGGATAGATCTGGGATCGTCGACCGTGCGGGTGGTCGTCGGCGAATTTGAAAAGGGTGAAAAAGAACCGAAAATAATCGGAGCTGGAGAGGCGCCTGCGCTCGGCATGCGTCGTGGATATGTCATCGACGAAGACACTGCAGTAGAATCATTAAAACAAGCAGTGGCTCAAGCAGAAAACTCTTCCGAGATTCGTATTCGTCGTGCATACCTGGCTGTGAACAACATAACCCTCCATGGAGATATAGCGCTAGGCTCTACTATCATCTCTAAAGCAGACAGTGAAGTGACAAATCTTGACATACGCAACGCTTTTGAAAATGCTGAAGATAATCTAAACCTTACAAACAAAAGAGTACTACAAGTATCCCCTATCACTTACAAACTAGACGGCAAGGAAGTATTTGGTCGTCCTGAGGGAATGCATGGAAACAAGCTTGAAGTAAAAGCCTTGTTTGCTACAACCAGTACTCAACACTTTGAAAACCAGTTAGCTGTTTTAGCTAAAGCAGGTATAGAAACTATCGGCGTCATACCCAGTATTGTGTCTGGTAGTCAGTTGTCTTTATCTAAGAAACAAAAGATGGCGGGCTGCCTCCTTGTAGATATCGGAGCAGAAACTGTTTCGATGGCTGTCTTTGAAAACGAAACTCTGATATATTTGCATACTCTACCTTTGGGCTCAAACGACATAACCAACGACATCGCTCTAGGGCTGAAAATTACTCTCGAAGAAGCTGAACAAGTGAAGCTTGGAAAGATGCACGACAAATTTCCAAAGAAAAAAGTTGACGAAATTATCGACGCTCGACTCTCTGATATATTTGAACTTATTGAAAATCATCTAAAAAAGATAAAGCGTAACGAACTCCTTCCAGCTGGTATTATTTTTATCGGCAAGGGTTCGCATATAGCGGGGCTCACCGATGCAGCCAAAACATTTCTGAAACTACCGGCCCAACTTGGTGACACTGAAATGTTTGGCAGCACAAAAACCAAACTCCGTGGCATTGCTTGGTATTCGACACTCGGATTGTTGTATACCCAAAAAAGTGAACACACTATCGCCTCTAATTCTCTGGAAAGTGCTTGGCAAAGCTTCAAAAACCTAATAAAAACAAATATCAAGCAGCTTTTACCTTAGGTGTATGACTTGCTTGGCAAGACCCCTCTTTTCTGATATAGTGTGCCCATAATATTAAATTTAATTAATACCGAAATCGCGTAAGAACGATACAGGTCAGTCAACACATATGCCTAAAGTAAACCCTGAAATAGAAAGCTTCGCTCGCATTATTGTCGTCGGAGTTGGTGGTTCTGGAAAAAATGCTATAAATCACATGATCAATTCAAAGGTCAAAGGTGTGAGTTTTATATCAATGAACACCGACACCCAGGACCTGCACAATTCTCTTGCTGAAAAGAAGATACACATCGGTAAAAACCTAACCAAAGGACTCGGTGCCGGAATGAACCCAGATGTGGGTAAGCGCGCAGCCGAAGAAACTAAAGCAGAAATCCAGGACGTAATTAAAGGTGCTGATATGGTCTTTATCGCTTGCGGTATGGGTGGTGGTACAGGTACTGGTGCAGCGCCAGTGGTAGCACGTATCGCTAAAGAACAAGGTATTTTGACTGTCGGTGTAGTGACCAAGCCTTTCTTCTTCGAAGGAGCACATCGTGGCAAGATAGCAGAACGCGGTATCGAAGAACTAGCTAAAGAGGTAGATGCTATCATCGTCATTCCAAATGACAAACTCCTCCAACTCTCAGACCGAAATACAAATTTCAAAGATGCTTTTGCGCAATGTGACAATGTGCTCCGCCAAGCAGTGGAAGGTATTTCTGACCTCATTACTACCCCTGGTATCATCAATGTAGACTTTGCTGATATACGAGCGGTCATGTCAGACGCTGGTTCAGCGCTCATGGGTATCGGACTTGCTTCTGGTGAAAATCGTGCAAGTATCGCAGCTAACCAAGCTATTAATTCACCATTACTTGAGGTATCTATCCACGGTGCGAAAGGCGTACTCTTTGCAATCTCTGGTGGAGATGACATAACCATCCATGAAATTCAAGAGGCAGCAAAGCTTATCACTGAGTCTATCGACAAAGATGCAAAAGTCATCTTTGGTACTATATTTGATGACAAATTAAAGAAGGGCGAACTTAAGGTCACAGTGATCGCTACCAACTTCCCTACAGACATGCCACGCAAGACTCTTTTTGCAAGCACTCAACCAACCACCAACCAAACACCAGTAAAAGAAGAAACTCCTGCTCAAATTAAAAAAGAAGTACAGAGTGTTATAAATAACACCCCAGTCATCCCGACTCCTCAAGTAACCGAATTCCCTCGCAAGATAGAACGCAAACCAGAACCAACCCCAGAACCAGAGGAAATCATCATCGACGATGAAGCAGATGACTGGAGTGCTGTACCAGCCTTTCTTCGCCGAAAGAAATAACAAATTCGGCCGTTCTCTATAAAAGCCCTGCGCAGGCCTGGGCCGAGCAGTTCGCTGGCACAGCAGTGCCAGATAGATTGCTTTTTAAGAGAAGCTGCCGAATTTTATGTTATACTAACCGAATGTCATACGATTTAATAATTATCGGCGGTGGACCAGCTGGAACAGCAGCAGCCGTCTATGCTGCGCGTAAAAAACTTAAAACTCTTTTAATCATTGCTGAATGGGGCGGCCAGAGTGTCGTTTCCGAAAAAATCTATAACTGGATAGGTACAACTGAGATATCTGGTACCGACTTGGCAAAAAGCTTTAAAGACCATGTGATGGCAAATGTAGGCGAAGATTTATCTGTAGCTGAAGGAGAAAAAGTAACTTCAGTTACCCAAATAGGAAAAGAATTTACCATCACTACCCAAAATGGTAATACATATAACGCCAATGCAGTGCTCGTCACCTCAGGCTCAGGTCGGCGTAAATTAGAAGCACCTGGCGCTGACAGACTAGAACACAAAGGTCTTACTTATTGTGCTTCATGTGACGGACCTCTATTTTCTGGGCAGGATGTTGCAGTCGTGGGCGGAGGTAACGCTGCTTTTGAATCGGCTGCTCAACTTCTCGCCTACTGTAATTCGGTGACCATATTACACCGTAGTGATCGTTTTCGAGCTGACCCTATTACAGTAGAAAAACTGTCTCAAAATCCAAAACTTAAAATCATGAAGAATGTCGACATTCTTGAAGTAGTTGGCGAAAAATTTGTCGAAGGTGTAAAAATAAAAGATAAACAAACCAATAATGAAACCGAACTAAAAGTCAGCGGTATTTTTGTTGAAATAGGCCAAATTCCAAACACCGATTATATTAAAGACATAGTGCAATTAGACGACTTGGGTCGTGTAAAAATCGATCCATGGACTGGACGCACTGATGTGGATGGTATATGGGCTGCTGGTGATTGTACCAATGTTCTATATCACCAAAACAACATCGCCGCAGGTGATGCCGTCAGAGCACTAGAAAACATTTATATAAGCTTGCACGCACGCTAAACTAATCAGCACACTTATCACACAAGCCAAAAATGTCGAAAGTGTGATGTGATACACTACTAAAGCCCTTCACTTGAGTGAGGGCTTTTTTGATGAGTGCGTCAGCATTGCAGCCAGTGAAATCAGCTACTTTTTTACACTTGAGGCAAATCACATGATGATGATCGTCTCCACCTAAAACTATTTCATATTTCATCTCGCGCTCACCGGTGGCCACCTTCTTTATCGCCCCCTTTTCTTCTAAGGTATCCAGTGTTCGATACACGGTAACTTTATCAACCCCATGCTTATTAAGAGATTCAAATATAAAACTAGCTGAAAGCGGCTTTTTAGCAGAGAACAACGTTTCGAGTACAGCTATCCGTGCCTCAGTTTTTTTGAGGCCAAATGAATCTAATAAATTTTTAGTATTCTGCATGCTGTTTGTATATTAATATACTTTAATATTTTTACCAATCCTTTTTGCAAACACGAGCAAGTTCAGCCAAATCTCCTGCAGATAGTGACACGCTATCTGAAGTATTGAGGAGATACATGATAGCTTCTGGATCATCCACGTGTTCAAGGCCCAGCGCATGACCAAATTCGTGCGCGAGTACTCTACGGAGTTTGGTGAGATTTTCAAATTGGTATATATCTATCCCTTCACCCTCAGGACCATTATAATACCGACCTTCTTCAAATTCTGTCGATATTTCTTCACCGAT
>JBKBJD010000028.1:0-6313 GCA_046294035.1 Minisyncoccia bacterium | reverse complement strand
AGGATTTTGCAGGAAATACAGGTGCTTGTCTCTTTCTCTCTCTCGTTGTGAAAGAGACGTGATGTGAAAAAATTAACACATTTTTTATCCGACGAACGGAAACGGATGCAATTTGTTCCTTTTCTGAATTTTTTTATTTTTTTTGTAAATTTTTTTTTAGTTATCCACAGTTTTATAAAAAAAATATTGTTTTTAATTTTTTTATGCGAGATAATTAATTTAGTTCTTCGCAATAATTTTTATAAAAAATATTTTTTATAAAACGAAAATATTTTTGGTCGCTTATTGCGAACAAATTAAAATTAATTATCACAAGTTCGAAATTTAAAATAGAACGAGTGAAAAATAATATGGCAGCAAAAAAGAAAGCAGCAGCTAAGAAGCCTGCAAAGAAAGCAGCAGCTAAGAAGCCTGCAGCAAAGAAAACAGCAAAGAAGCGAGCATAGTTCTGAAGTAATTCAGAACCCGACATAAAAGTCGGAACTTGTTTCTCACTTACAAAGAATCCCGCACCATGCGGGGTTTTTTGTTTGTGTTTCTAATATGTATTCGATGATAAGGCAGTTTTGTCGAATTTATGTTAATATATAAATCATGTCATTTTTAAACAGTATATTCGGGAGCGCAAGCAGCACTTTCCTCAAAAAAAACAAGATTATTATAGATAAAATCAATTCTCTGGAACCAGAGATGGAAAAGCTCAGTGTGGCTGATTTCCCAGCAAAGACCGCTCTCTTAAAAGAGCGTGTGGCCAATGGTGAATCCTTAGATAGTATCTTACCAGAAGCTTTTGCTTTGGTTAGAGAGGCTGGAAAACGTACCTTGGGAATTCGTCTATATGATGTACAGCTTTTGGGTGGTATCGCTTTGCATCAAGGTAAAATTTCTGAAATGAAAACTGGTGAAGGTAAGACAAACGTGGCTACGGCTCCTCTTTATCTAAACGCGCTCGCTGGATTAGGTGCGCATCTGGTGACCGTGAATGATTATTTGGCAAGACGCGACGCCGTACTAATGGGGCAGGTATATAACTTTTTGGGTTTATCTGTTGGTGTCATCAACTCACAAAATATTTCCTACTTGTATGACCCAACTCATATCGAAGAAGATAAAGAGCGTGACTCTGTTGGTGAGTTTCGTATTGTATATGACTTTTTGAAACCATGTTCACGCAAAGAATCTTACCTTGCTGATATAACCTATGGTACAAATCATGAATTTGGTTTCGATTACTTAAGAGATAATTTAGCGAATAATATAGAAGAAGTTGTTCAGCGGGAACACTATTACGCGATTGTGGACGAAGTGGACTCTATATTAATAGATGAGGCTCGTACACCGCTTATCATCTCTTCACCAGCTGCTGAATCAGAAGATTTTTATATTAAATTCAAAGACATAGCTCGCCAACTCAAGAAAGATGAGGATTACAAAGTAGATGAAAAAATGAAGGCAATTACCTTGACTGATAGTGGTATCACTAAAGCAGAAGGCTTGCTGGGTATTGAGAATATTTACACCGAAAAAGGTATTAAGTATGTACACCACCTAGAAACTGCAGTTCGGGCTCAGGCTATCTATGAGCGTGATCGTGATTATGTTGTCCGAGAAGGGGAAGTTGTGATTGTTGATCCGTTTACTGGTCGCATGCAGCCAGGACGTCGCTGGAGTGAAGGTATTCACCAGGCTATTGAAGCAAAAGAGGGTGTAAAGATAGAACGCGAGACACGTTCAGCTGGGTCTATCACCTATCAAAACTACTTTAGATTTTATAAAAAACTCGCTGGTATGACAGGTACAGCTGAAACCTCGGCTGAAGAGTTCCTGAAGGTGTATGGTTTGGAGGTAATTGTCGTGCCGACGCATCGACCAATAGCTCGTAAGGATTTGAATGATCTTATTTTCCAAACAGAGAAAGGTAAATTTCAAGCGATCGCTAAAAAAGTAAAAGAGATTAATCAAAAAGGTCAACCTGTACTCATAGGTACTATTTCTATTGAAAAAAATGAATTACTCTCTGCCTATTTAAAACAAGAAGGTGTCCAACATACCATCTTAAATGCCAAGAATCACGAGAAAGAAGGTGAGATTATTGCTCAGGCTGGACGAAAAGGGTCTGTGACTATAGCTACTAATATGGCCGGACGAGGTATCGACATCAAGCTTGGTGGTAATCCGGCTACAAAAGAACAGTATGAAGAAATAAAAAACTTAGGAGGTCTATTTGTGCTTGGTACAGAGCGACACGAAGCACGACGTATCGACAATCAGTTGCGTGGTCGTTCTGGCCGACAGGGTGATCCTGGTGAGACACAGTTTTTTGTATCCCTTGAAGATGATCTGATGCGTATTTTCGGTTCTGAACGTATCAAAGGAATGATGGGGCGTTTTGGTATTCCAGAAGATCAGCCAATCGAAAATAGATTCATTAGTAGTACCCTTGAAGGAGCACAAAAGAAAATCGAAGGTTTTCATTTTGATTCACGTAAGCATACCTTAGAATACGATGATGTTCTAAACCATCAACGCAATATAGTCTATGCGCGTCGCCGTAAAATGCTTGTATCGGACATAGCAGAGCTTGAATCTCTCATTGTACGTATAACCGCAGGCACAGACGCGCTCCCTATTGTACAAGAAAAAAGACAAAAATTAGGCGATCAGGTATTTTTTGAGACCTTGCGCCGAGTTGCTCTATATACCAATGATATTTTGTGGATGGAGCATTTGGAAGCTATGGATTATCTAAGGTCTTCGGTTAATTTGCGTGCATATGGTCAACGTGAACCATTGGTTGAATACAAGAAGGAGGGTCTGAAGATGTTTAAAGAAATGGAAGAAGCTTTCCGAGATCAAGTCTTGTCCATGATAGAGAATATAAATACAGAGACAATACAAGTAGTCGCTGAAGAGCCAAAAGTTACACAGACTCTCATAACCAATCAAGAGCCGGTACAAGAATTCAAACCTACCTCAAACGAAAAACAAGACCTTTCTGCGCAGGCAGGAATTGGCCGCAATGATCCATGTTATTGTGGCAGTGGAAAAAAATATAAAAAGTGCCACGGCGCATAATCTAAAGTCTAAAGCGTATGTCTAGGCGTATTTGGTTCATGTTTTTTACCATCTTTATCGACATGCTCGGTATTGGTGTTTTAATTCCTGTGATTCCTCAGCTTCTAGGTGAGCCTAGTTCTATGTATTATCTACTTGGTCCTGGCCAAGAAAAACTTGGTTTTTTGCTACTGGGCATACTGTCTGCAAGCTACCCATTAGCTTCATTTTTTGCAGCTCCAATTTTAGGTGTACTTTCTGATAGATTGGGAAGGAAACCAGTACTGCTCGCTTCGATTTTGGGTACATCGTTGTCTTATTTCGTTTTCGCTTATGCGATTATTACCAAAAATTTGCCACTTTTATTTATCTCTAGAATTATCGATGGGGTCACTGGTGGAAATATTTCTGTGGCGCAAGCGGTTATAGCTGACCTGACAGAACCAAAAGACAGAGCGAAGGTTTTCGGTGGGATGGGTGCAGTATTTGGATTAGGTTTTATCATTGGTCCATTTTTAGGGGGTTTGTTGTCAAATCAAGAAGTTTTGCCATTCTTTAATGCCTCGACTCCGTTTATTTTTGCTGGTATTTTATCGCTCATCAATGTTATCTCTATTCGCTATTTCTTTAGAGAAAGTATTAAGACCAAAAACCCAGAACGTAAAATAGATATTTTTGCTTCACTTAAAAATGTAGCAAATGCAAAAAAATTCAAAGAAGTGCGAATACTTTTCTTGGTGTCTTTTTTGTTTAATGCTGGATTTGCATTCTTCACTTCGTTCTTTAATGTGTATCTGACCAATAAATTCAATTTGTCTTCTGGAGACATAGGAAACTTTTTTGCTTATGTGGGTATATGGATTATCTTAACCCAGGTGCTGATTGTGCGACCTCTTTCGAAGAAGTATCAAGAAATTACTTTATTAGGGCCAGCATATTTGGCGAGCGGGATCGGTATACTGCTTTACCTGATTCCTCAATCGGCTTGGATGCTTTTGTTTGTTGTGCCACTTGCTTCTATACCAAACGGTATTCAGCAAGCAAATTTCACTTCCTTTTTGACGAAAAAAACAGACGAAAAGGTGCGGGGTGAAGTGTTCGGTATTAACACATCAGTTAACTCTCTTGGACAGTCCCTGCCTCCGCTTTTTGCTGGAGTTATCGCTGCTGTGACCGCACCATATGTGCCGGTAGTGATAGCCTCGATTATCGTTTTTAGCGCTGGCTGGATATTTATTTTTGGGGTACAAAGACGAGGTTCTGCTGTGGTATAATCATCACATGAAAAGTAAACTAAAAAGCTTCTGGTGGACAATCAAGCTATTTTTTGTGCGTATGTATTATGGCAACCCGGCTGCTAAATTAAAAATTATTGGTGTCACTGGTACCAATGGTAAAACAACGACTACAACATTACTTTATAAAGTAGCTACTATTTTAGGCCACAAATCAGGCCTGATTGGTACTGTGGAAATTTTAATAAATGGAGATAAATATGAACCGAAAGGCAAGGTTCCACCTACTACACCAGACTCGGTGACTTTGATTAAGGTATTTGATCGCATGGTTAAAGCTGGTTGCGAATATGTCTTTATGGAAGTGTCTTCGCACGCTATTGTGCAAAAAAGAATTGCAGGCATATCTTTTGAGGGTGGTATTTTTACCAACCTGACCCACGATCATTTGGATTACCACCAAAGTTTTAAAAATTATTTCTTAGCCAAGAAGAAATTTTTTGATAATTTACCCGTAAAGTCTTGGGCTCTTTCCAATGCCGATGATGAGCATGGCAAAAGAATTCTCGAAGACACACAAGCGCAACCATTTTATTATGGCTTTGAGTATGAGCGTGAAAAGATTGACCCAAAAGATCCAAGGGACAGAGACTACTTTGCTGATTTTGTAAAACAAGATGCCGAAGGTACAATGATTCGAGTAAATAACAGGTATACCATCAACTCACAACTTATTGGAAGGTTTAATGGCTATAATTTACTTTCTGTCTTCGCAGCTTCAAGCTTGCTTGGTTTTGATTTATCAAAAGTCATTGAAATATTAAACAATATCGAACCCCCAAAGGGGCGTTTTGAACGTTTTGTATCTCCTGATGGAGTTGTAGGAATAGTGGATTATGCGCACTCTCCTGATGCGATGCAAAATGTTTTAAATACAATAAATGAGGTGAAGGGTAATGGCAGGCTAATCTCTGTCTTTGGTTGTGGGGGTGATCGCGATCCACTGAAGCGCAGGGTAATGGGCAAGATTGGAGCCGAGCTATCTGACATTGCTATTTTTACCTCGGATAATCCACGCAGCGAAGAGCCTCGCCAGATCATCGAAGAGATGCGGACTGATTTGTCGATGAATCTAAGCGAAAAGGTGATTGTCTTGCCAGATAGAAAAGAAGCTATCAAGACTGCCTGTGGTCTCGCGAGAGAAGGAGATATCGTAGCAGTGCTTGGCAAGGGGCACGAAGTGTATCAAGAGGTACAAGGGGTCAAGTATCCGTTTGATGATATGCGTGAATTACAGCAGGCCTTGGAAAAGTAAGATTACTTAGATATGAATGATTTAGAATTAGACCATCAGAATATTTTGAATGGATTGTTTTTTGAATATTTTGGCGTAGATACTGATGAGGTAGTGCAGGTTCCAGGGCATGCATCCAGAAGAAAGTATTTTATTCTAAAGAAAGATGACCTTGTTGCAGTCGGTGTTTATGGGCCTACTTTGCCAGAGAATCAGGCTTTTTTTTATATTCAAAAACAGTTATTTGAGAGAGGGGTTCCAGTTCCTCATATTTTAAAGGTGGACGATTCTGGATTTTGTTACCTCCAATCTTATCACGGGCCAAATGATGTTTTATCTTACTTGGAGAATGCAGGTAATCATCTTGATGTATTGAAAAAGAGTGTTGAAGTTTTGGCCAAGATGCACCTAGAGACACGAAATGAATTTGATTTCTCTCTTTGTTACCCACATCAGAGGTTTGATATCAATGAAGTCAAAAGAGAGTTCTGGGCTTTCGAGCATAAATACCTTGCCAACAAAGGAATTGCTTTAAAGGAAGAATATTTTAAACAAGATATAGAATTAGTGAAAAGTATTTTGGAACTCATACCCGATGAAGAGTTCGTCTTTATGCATCGTGATTTTCAGACTAGAAACTTGCTGGTAGATGAAGCGGGGAATATTACAATCATAGATTTCCAAGGAGGCAGGGAAGGACCGATTTATTACGATCTTGCTTCGCTTGTAT
>JBKBJD010000027.1:0-6334 GCA_046294035.1 Minisyncoccia bacterium | reverse complement strand
GATTAGGTTGTACTTCCACTCACCTATTATACCGGACAAAACTCTTACACAAAATACCTCTTGCATAAAATCAATAACATGTATAATAACTTCACATGACAGAAAGATTGGATACAACTAAAGAATCTGAAGAAAATATAATCAGGAAAGCGGCCGAAGTGCTTCGTGCTGGGGGTTTGGTGATCTTCCCTACTGAGACTGTTTACGGCATAGGCGCACTAGCAACTAATCAAGAAGCAATCGCAAAACTCCTCGCATACAAGACAAGGCGTGAAGGCAAGCCGCTCTCTATTGCTGTCTATGACGGCGCTATGGCAGAGCAATACGTAGAAGCAAATGAAGTAGCCAGGAATCTGTACGAAAATTTTTTACCAGGACCAATTACTGTCATCTCGCACGGAAAACACAAGGTCGCTAATGGAGTCGAGTCAGAACACGGCACACTCGGTATCCGTATTCCAGACTATCCTCTTGTACGTAACCTAGTGAAAGAACTTGGCGAACCTATTACTGCTACGTCGGCCAATGCGTCATACAAAAAGAAACCCTATACTATAGAAGATATTTTGAGTAACATCAGCGAGAAACAAAAAAACTTGATTGACCTTGTCTTAGATGCTGGTGAACTACCTAAAAGAGAACCATCGACCGTAGTCGACACGACTACAGGTGAACAACTTGTTCTCCGCCAAGGAGATATCAAACTCACCAACACTCGTGAGACCATAAGCAAAACACCAGAAGAAACTCAGGAAATTGCACGGGCTCTTATGCGAACTTACAAGCATTATTTAGGATACAAATCCTTTTTTATCGCCCTTGAAGGAGAAATGGGGGCCGGCAAGACAGAATTCACTAAAGGTATCGCTCTAGAGCTCGGCATACAAACCCCTATACAATCACCCACCTTTATCATTGAAAAAGAATACGAGATAGCTACAGTAGCTGAATCCTACACTGCCACCAAGCACCCTATGCTCTACCACTTAGACACGTGGCGTATTGTTGATGTAGAAAACGAACTTGACGCACTTGGAATTTTTGAACGTATTTCCGAAGGACATGTGTTCTCGATTGAATGGGCAAATAAAGCTACTGATTTTTTAAGTCGTGTATCAGAAAATACAATTATTGTTTGGGTTAAAATAGAACACACTGACACATCAAACTCTCGGAAAATTACTATTAGTGATTTCAACCGATGAAAAAAATTTTAGCGATTGATACTTCTTGTGATGAAACTTCAGTGGCGGTGACCCAAGGGAGTCGAGTGCTTTCAAACAAAATATCATCACAAATAGAATTCCACAAAAAATGGGGTGGGGTTGTACCTTCTATTGCTCGCACTATGCACAATGAAAACATTGATATCGTAGTTGCTCAAGCACTAAAGGCAGCCAAAACTAAAATTGAAGATATTGATGCCATAGCAGTCACACGCGGCCCAGGATTGGCGATCGCTCTTGAAGTTGGTATCAGAAAAGCAAAAGAACTTTCTTTTAAAAATAGTAAACCCTTAATCGCTATTAATCATATGGAAGGGCATATCTATTCAACTCTCGCCCAAAATAAAACAGGTAATCCAAAAATAGAATGCACCTTCCCAATGCTTGCCTTACTTGTCTCTGGAGGACACACTGAACTTGTGCTCATGAAAAATCACGGAGAATATAACATTATAGGAAGAACGTTAGATGATGCAGTCGGTGAAGCCTACGACAAGGTTGCTCGAATGCTTGAACTCGGCTACCCAGGTGGACCGATTATTGAAGCATTGGCCAAAGAGGGCAACAAAAATGCCTACCCTTTCCCAATACCGATGATACGACACCGCACCTGTGACTTTAGTTACTCAGGATTAAAAACTTCTGTACTATACCTCATCCAAAAAATACTCACTCCAGAAACTACCAAAAAAGAAAGGCAGCAGATAACTCGAGACATTGCTGCTTCTTTTCAAAAAGCTGCTATCGAATCTCTAGTACGCAAGACAGAAATAGCTCTTTCCGACTTTAAACATCTTGAGATAAAAGATATTCTCTTGGCTGGTGGAGTATCAGCCAACATGGCGCTACGCAAAGAATTTCGCAAAGTATTTGGCAAGCAATACAGACTGCACGACCCTACGTCCAAGAAACTCTACGGCGACAATGCTGCCATGATCGGTGTTGCTGCCTACCACCATCTCGAGAAAAAAGATTTTGCTAACCCAGAAGAAATGGAACGTCTACCTAACCTTTCTTTGTAAAAGAAGTCAGACCTGCGCCAAAAAATATAAATAACACGGCAGCTGCGTATACAACCAAGTCTTCCACCTCCCACTTACCTGTCTGGATGAGCATCGCGGTGACTGAACACGCAAAGAAAGCAGCTATCATAATAGTCGTTACTCGAGTTAGATATCCCATAATAAACAAAATACCAAAACCTATTTCAACAAAACCAGCTGAAAGGACAAACAAGCTATTAGTAAACCACGGGAAAATTGGAGCAAAGAAATTCCATTGATGTTCAGCCAGGAACACTAGAGATAATTCTGGATATGCTAGTTTTTCAGTAAAAGCAAGCACAATGAGAGACATGCCAGTACCAACTCGAGCAATAGGAAGTGCATAATCTTTGAGCTTGTACATTGCGTCAGAGGGTTTTGAGTGCCTGATCAAGAAGTACACCCCTAAAGACAACAAGACCACATTCTCCAAAAATGCTACCCACCCCGCTATAAAACCAACGCTTAAACAAAAACCAAGAAGCAAGATAGAAGCCAGGCGTGGACGGAAATTAAAGATAAACATTGCTCCAACGAGAGCTTGAGCAATAGACAAAATCATCATCGGCACAGTCTCCACATCAATCTCTGGAATGATGATAATTTTCCAAACGAAACTAACCGTCACCAGGAAAAGACCGAGCATTACTTGTGCTACTCGATTGATAAAACCGCTGTGCTTCTCACCAAAAGCTTTGAGTTTTACTGGCTCACCAAGCAATTTATCCAAAAAAGCAAAAAGTAATACCCATACCACAAGCAAAATGGACCATATCCATACTTCTTTGCTTTCTATAGTGTAGAAAGGAAAAAGACCGTGGTATTTTTCAATCACTTCTTCGCTCTCCACAAACCACTTCACATGTGCTGAGGCTCCCAAAAAAGATAGTAAATAAAAAGAAAACACCGCCAAAACTGCTCTCAATTTTTTCATGCCTTTATTATAAACCTGAATATTTGATTTGGTAAGTAAAAACACGTGAATTAATTCACGTGTTTTTAAAGCTGGGTGCCCATCGGGAGTTGAACCCGAATTGAAGGTTCCACAAACCTCCGTGTTAACCATTACACCATGGGCACCATATTACGAAGCAAGCTTCGTAATCCCTATCATGACAGATTTTTCTTAAATTTCAAGGGTTAAGAGAGAAGGTGCTTTGTTTTACGCATTGCGTATTTTGCCCCTTCGACAAGCAAGAGATTAAGTACAAGCCACAAAAGAACGAAAGGTAACCACTCTCTAGGCATCGGCGCTAAGTCAAAAATCTCACGCATACGAGGTATGGTCATTGTAGCAATCAAGATAATGACTGCAATGAACAGACTCCAGTTTAACTTCTTGTTGGCAAAAATATTGTAAGAATAGATAGGCGTATGTAGCGAACGAAAAGAGTATGAAATAGCCAAAATATATGAAGAAAAACAAACAAAGAATATAGACCTAGCCGTATCGCTCGGTAAACCAATCTTGATCAAGAAATAATACAAGACAAACAAGAGTAGTGAACTTAAGATACCAATCCCTAATGTAAGCACTTTTACTTCATTTGTAAAAATTAGTTTTAGATCTCGGCCTTTGTATTTTTCTTTATCAATATCTTCATCAAAGGCAAAAGCTAGAGCTGGTAGAGATCCGGTGAAAAGATTCACCCATATTATTTGAAGTGCAGTTAGAGGAATAGCAAGACCAGCAATCAGACTACCTCCCACCACAAACACCTCATCCAAAGAATTAGACATAAGGTAGACAAAAGATTTTCGTATATTGCCCAAAATTTTTCTACCTTCATCAATAGCGAGAGAGATGGTTTCAAAGTTATCATCAAGAAGCACCAGATCGGCAGCTGATTTTGCTACATCCGACCCAGACCCAAGAGAGATACCGATATCCGCAGCCTTGAGGGCCGGTGAGTCATTGACCCCGTCTCCTGTCATTGCGACTATCTCCCCCAATCTCTGGTAAAGCATGCCGACTCGAAGCTTGTCTTCAGGTGTCACGCGAGCAAAAATTTTAATATTTGGTATTACTCCGAGTAATTCTTCGTCAGACATTTTTCGTAAATCAGCACCCAATATGACCTGATCTTCCTTTACAGCCCAATCCAAACTTTTCGCCACCGAAAGCGCAGTCCCCACCAAGTCACCGGTGATAAGCACCATTTTCATGCCGTGCGCTTCAATGTTTTTTATTGCCTGTGGGACTTCTGGTCGAATCGGATCATAAAAAAGCAACACACCCATAAAATCTATATTTTCCACGTCCTCTGCTTTCGGATGGTTACCATGCTTTTTCATCTGCGCTATACCAATCAAGCGCTTGCCTTCTCTTGAGGTCTTGTCTATCCATGCTTCAATAGCCATGTAGGATTCTTTGGACACCTTTGAACGCTTCAGCAAAATATCTGGTGCACCCATCACATTGTAAGTATCACCAGCATCTGCTATAGAAAATTTGTTTGTGGAATTAAATGGCAACAATATACGAGAACCTGGAGCAAGCACTTCATCTAGAGGTAACCCTTCATTCATTGCCGCTTTTGCGATATTTACCTCAAAAGGCCTGCCACGGAAGGTCCAGGCATCTTGTTTGTCATTTGGATTATCCAGCGTGATATCGATATTATGTAATGATCTAGCCAAAATCTTTTTATCTTCAAGAGAAAATCCAGCCTCATGTTCTTTGTCTGCTAGTATTGAATCTAAGGTGTGTATGCCGACAAGTTTCATATCTGCCAAAGTAAGAGTGCCTGTCTTGTCTGTCATGATTAGCGTAGTCGAGCCTAAAGTCTCCGCAGCGGAAAGCTTGCGTACCACCCCACGCTTCGTTGCTATACGCGTTGCACCAATAGCCAAAATCATAGTGAGCACTATCGGTAATGCCTCTGGCACCGCCCCGACCGCTACTGCCGCCGAAAGCACCAGCATCGGTAATGCCGGTTCCCCACGAGAAATACCTAAAATCCAAATACCTAAGACAATTATAAGCACCAATCCAAAGATCAACCATGCGAGCTTGTCTACTCCTTTCTGTAGTGGTGTTTTCGTGCGTTCTATTTTTGATACAATGCCAGCTATTTTACCTATCTCAGTATGATTACCAGTAGCATAGACGAGAGCTGTAGCATATCCCTCGACAACAAGTGTGCCGGCGTGGGCAATATTTTTACGTTCGGCCACCTCAGCCCCCATCGACAACACCTCAATATTTTTTTCTATTGGGATAGATTCACCCGTGAGCACCGCCTCGTCCACCCGCAAATTATTAAAGGTCAATATTCGAGCATCTGCTGGTACACGTGAACCATAAGAAAGTTTAATAACATCCCCTGGCACTATCTCACTCGAATCAATCTCTTCTTCGCGACCACCACGTATCACTCGGGTGCGGTCTTTGATATAGGTGGTAAGTTTCTCGAGGGTACTCTCCGCGTGATATTCTTGATAAAAACCAATGACAACGTTGAGGAGCACGGCAAAAAGTATCACAAAGGTATTTGTCCACTCATCTAAATATGCGGTAATACTAGCTGCTCCAAGCAGCAAAAATATAAGCGGACTTAAAAATTGTTTAAAAAAGATAGAGGCTGGACCTTTCTTTTCTCTTTTACTAAAAGTATTTCGTCCATAGATGGCAAGATTCTTTTGGGCCTGTTCTTCGGTGAGCCCTTTTTCGCTAGTTGCAAACGTAGCAAGCGATTCTTCGACCGACATGGACCAGATATGTTCAATGTATTGCATATTTTTATAATAACATATCAATATGTGGATAACTTTATTGACGATTATCGAATATAGGTGTTAAATATTCTTTGTGAATACGCTTTATATGGAAAAATTAATAGCGCGCCATCTTAAAGTCATCTCCTTCGCTATTATTAAGCGACTCCTGTGCACTAGCACTTCAAGAGTTCATGTTTAGCTTCTAACCATCCAATAAACTAGAAACCAAACACGAGCCCTTGATCAAGAAGTTTTTCAGGGGTTTCGTTTTTTTTTGTTCTTTACAGGATTATATCGGTTTTTTGGAAAAAGTTTATTTCTTTAAGTAGCTGAGAATTTCGGCTT
>JBKBJD010000026.1:0-6389 GCA_046294035.1 Minisyncoccia bacterium | reverse complement strand
GCTATGTTTATTTTCGATATCGCTAATTTCTCCCTTCAGCAAGGAGCGTTAGACCGGCACGCGTCAGGCCGGTTACTTTTCGACGGCTTCTACGGATGCCAGAACTGTGGGTCCGCTTCCCACACAACGGCGAACTGCCCGAGGAAGTAGTTCAAAAACCCCAAAAAACCATTTTTATTTTAATCCTAAAAACCAACCCCTTAAAGAAAACACCCCGCAAACGTGCGGGGCTTTTTTTATATCCGAAAGACGTCCTGTATGTGTTTTGGTTTATTGTAGAGTTTGCGTTTATGCATCAAGAATTTCGCTGCCTCATTAGCTGCAATATAGGTTAACGTGAGATATCCGATCACAATAATCATATAATCCGAAAGCTCAGCAAAATGGAATATCTCTCTTAACCTTGTATTGTACACAAAGACAAAAGGTAATATCGCTGATACCAGAATACCAAAGAACAGTGCCACTGAGAGAGCTGGAGCCTTCAACATGAAACGTGAAGAGCGGATTGAAAGGATGAGTGCCAACTCCGCAAAAACAGAGAACAAGAACCATCCTGTCTGAAATTCCTCTACCCCTGCACTATGGAACATGGTGAAATAAACAAGATCAAACGCACTAGAAATCAGACCAAAAATTAAAACACGCTTGATGATTTTCTTTGCTTCAAAGTGTGGCACATGCGACATGGCATATTCGTCGACGTTGTCAGTGATGATGAGCATAAGTGGCAAATCAGTCAGCAGGTTATTGAGCAGTATCTGTATTGGTAACATCGGCAAAACTGGGTAGAAAAAAGAAGCAATGAGTAATGAAAAGAAAGTGCCCGCATTACCCGCAAGAGTATATATAATATAAATCAAAATATTTCGAAGTGCCTTACGTCCAGTTGCTACACTCGAGAGTATTGGCGTCAGATCTTTTTCGGTGAGCAGTATGTCGGCGGATTCTTTAGCCACATCAGCCGCATGCTCGACGACGATGCCCACATCTGCTCGCCTCAAAGCCAAGGCGTCGTTTACCCCATCCCCTAAAAACGCGACTGGTCCTATCTTTATAAAACGATCGATGAGTGCCAGCTTATCATCTGGGGTACACTTTGCAAAAACCACCGCTTTCAATAACTCTTCGTCAGATAAATCACTTACCTTTTTTTCAACCAAAGAAACAACTAGGTCCCCTTCATACACAAGCTTGAGTTCTTCTGCAACAGATTCTGCCACTGCCTTCGAATCACCAGTCAAAATCTTCACTGCTATCCCTCGGTCATGAGCTAGCTTGATGGATGCAGCTGCCGTAGCTTTCAGTGGGTCGTGAAAGGCCGCAAATCCAGCAAAAATCCATTCACCTGCACGACCATATGCCAACCCAATGACACGCATCCCTTTTTCTTCATATGCCAATGCAGCATCTAACACCACACCCTTTTCTTTAAAATCTTTGCATTTAGCGATAACTTTATCTATCATTCCACGCATTGCTTTAGCTCCAGATTCGAGCACAAAAGCTTCGTAACCCAAAGCACGGCTGAATGCTTCGTAGTGAGTAATTTTTTGTGTTGGGGTTTTTAGTTTACTGACCGAAGAATTGAGAGCATTATCATAAGCAAGAGAAAGAGCTGAACGTTCGTATTCACCTTCGGTGATAGAATTTGAAACCTCCCAAAAATCATACAGATCACGCACAGCAGCTACACGAAGATTGTTCTCAGTCAGGGTGCCCGTCTTGTCGGTCAAAAGAAACTGTACAGCGCCAAGACCTTCCAAAGAAGAGAGCCTTTTTACTATCACCTTTTTATCGGAAAGCAGTAAAGACTCTCGTGTAAGTATAATACTTACAATAAGTGGCAACATCTCAGGTACCACACCCACCAGCATAGCTATAGCAAATACAAAGTACTGAGCTAGATCATATTTACCTTGAATAAAAACCACCACAAGCATCACCAGTAGTAGTGCAGCCAAAGCGCCAATAAACACATATTTGATTACCTGTTCAGTAAACAGACCGAAACTAGACCATTTTTTGACCGACTGGAGTTTTTGTTCATATTCTGCAAGAGATGATGTGTTTGGTAAAGATAAAATCTTTGCGACCACTCTACCCTCTGCAAGCACCGAGCCAGCAAAAATTTGCTGGCCTATGATTACCGATTTGGGCAAAGTCTCGCCAGTGCGCACAGACTCGTCTAAAGAAGCATCGCTTGATTCGAGGACTTCCAGGTCGCAAGGAGCTACAGAACCAGGAATCAAGTGCACCAAATCTGTATGAATAATATCGCTTACTTTTACCTGTATGAGTGCGCCATCACGAAATACGTAGACTTTATTTTCAACCAACTCTAAAAGTTTTTGTGCTGCTTTAGATGCACGAAACTCTTGCCAAAAACCCAGAAATACATTTATGAGAATGATGGAAAGTATGATGATACCATCCATGACCTGGCCAAAAAAGAAAGAGACAATAGCAGAAACAACAAGCAACAGAAAAAACACAGATACAATCTGGTGTTTCAAAGCACGCAACACGAGCTTTAAGTTCTCGGACACGTTATTAGTATAACAAAATATATTCGTGATTAAAATTAAAAAGTGTTTAAATGTGACTTAAAGCTTTTTGTACCAGTCTATTTGTGGTCGGCCTTCATAATAACCAACCGGTGCTAGCAATTTATTTCTATTTTCTGGTTTATTTAAAACAAAAGTTTTAAATCCATCTTCATTCTTATCTGGATTAAAAACCTTGATAGTTATTTCTACATTTTTGTCGCGAGCCAAACCAAGCACATAGCTAATATTTGTCTCATAATTCCCTTTAGACAGTTTGTTGTCTGGTTCATCGGTCAAGACAAGTATTTTCTTTTTTTCTTTCCCAGCTGGGATTTTACCAATCAATTTATACAAAGTAGAAATATGTGATTCTGTGGTCCCTCCTTCTAAAACAAAGGTTTGAATTTTATTGTCTTTTGTTCTATTTATCTCTTCTAGCTCTTTCCTTACATCGGCGGCATCATTGGCCATCGACTGAGACTCGTCAATCACAACATAACCGAAACTTTCTAGAGCATCATCCTTTGTTTCAGGTTTTTCGATTTTTTTTGTCACTGCTTCAATCTTTATTGATTGTTTAGCATCGATCATTTTTGCAAATTCTTCTGGGTCGGATTCAGCTATGGCTTTTATTTCTTCTATCTGTTCTTCTGTCATACCATCATACACACTCGCATCACTCTCAACCAATATTTCTATACGCACGTTCTTGCCAGCAAAATAATCATCCAAAACTTCTCTGACCAACCTCAAACCCTCTTCTGCTCTTTTTTGAGCCAAGGTGTAGTTTAAGTCTGTTGGTCTCTCACGAGAAGATTGTCCTTTTACAAAGATTGTTGAATTTTCCAAACCACCACCAAACAAATCCACCTGTGTTAAATAGACATGTATTGCTCTTTTAGCTTGCTCACGCGCCTCAGGTGTTTTGTATTCTACTGTCCCCGTCTTAAAATAGGCAGAGGCAAGAGTAATTGGATTACTCTCTTCTAAAGAAGAACCGTCCCCGCCTCCTTCGGCGTTCACAGAACCTCGCACAGAACTCTCGAGATCATAAGCAGGCGCTGGGGTGGTTTTTGGGTTTTCATATGTGATATGGGTCCGCACTGGACTTGCGGCAGTTGGGATTTCTGTTTTTGTGTCTTTTGATATCCCCTCGGTGGCAGCCACACCCACCAAGCCAGCCACGAGTGCGGTGCGCCCAGCTTTTTTCAAGTCTTCTTTTTTCTTTTTTGTAAAAATTCTTTTAAAAGGATTCTCCATACAAACAGTATATCATTTAAAAAGCCTGCATGAATTGATTGATGTTCAATTTCTGCAGGCTTTAAGTTTTTGCAACACTGCCAAAAGTGCTACAAAGTTTATGTTGGCTTCTTTTTTCTCGAGGAGAAACCATACCCCGTCACGTTTGAGAAACGTGAACCCCCCGTTGCTATCTTTATCTGGCCAAATCTTCGCCACGTCAGCCGACCACATAATCGTAGTCGAATCAATGACAATCTTTTGCCAGTTTTCGCTATGTAAATAGCAAGAATCAAGGCACATGGTGTCTGCCTCAATCGCGGCCACAAAGACCGCTTTCAGGGTTTCATTCTTCAAGGAATCTATAATCCCCTGAGCTTTGCTGGGGCTGATTAAAAGAATTAACATCACCCCAAGAAAAAGATTTTTCATAGAGCAATATTGTTTGGTTCAAAAATACACTGACACATATTTGACAAAAAGTCAAAAGAGTTATACACAAGGCCTGTGGTCCACCTCGCGCTACTAAAAAACCTGGAGCAATCTAGGTTTTTCTTAACGCTGTGCGCAGGAGAGGACTTGGTCACGCATAATTTTCTGCTGAAAATTTGCGCGACCCCACCTCGGCCCGTCGGCCTCCGGCTTTCAACCCCACCCCCGAGCAACAAACAAAATCGGCGGACACATGGTCCGCCTCAGTTGTTTGTAGTGCGCAGGAGAGGACTTGAACCTCCATGGGATTGCTCCCGCTACCACCTCAAGGTAGTACGTCTACCAGTTTCGCCACCTGCGCATAATATTCGATTATAAACACCCTCACGCCTATGCTTTCACCTTCAGGTAGTACGTCGCTTTATTTACCTTCGGTTTCGCCACCTGCGCATTCAACACACGGAGTATAATACATTTTAAATATTTTTCAAACTAAAACCCCGACACAAGGTCGGGGTTAGTTTTATTCTTGAGTATCTTCGTTTTTCTTTGATTCGTCTACTGCGACTGAGCGAAGTTTCTTGCGCACATCCTTTACTGCTTTTGTGCGAACATAAAAGAGCTTTGCTCGTCGTGCCTTTGCTCGCTTGGTTACCTCGATCTTCTCTACAAGCGGTGAGTATAGAGGGAAAATTCTTTCCACCCCTACCCCAGAAGCCACACGACGTACAGTAAATGTCGCACCTGGCTCGGTGCCATGACTACGAGAAAGCACCATACCCTCAAATGCCTGAGATCGGTATTTGATAGTAGGCTTTTCACCTTTTTTGGTTGGAGCCTTTTCTTCGGCGATTTTCGCCCACACCTTCACACTGTCTCCCGCCTTGAAATCAAGCTTCTTGCGAGCCTCGACGTCCACGTTGGTCAACTTTAAAGATTTAACTATATTTCCTGCCATATGGGGAGAGATTACCACAAAACCCAAGGAAAGGCAAACCCCACAGGTGACGAGCACATCCTACTATGCTAAAGTCTTTGTATGGCGACCATTATCTTTGATTTTGACGACACTCTATTTAATACAAAAAAATTTATAGCGGATATAATAAAAACCATAAAAACAGAAGGGGTTCCTGAGCATGTGATACGTGACACCTACGAAAAAATGCCTGATGATTTCAGCTTTAAAAAATATGTAGAAGCAATTAATGAAAAAAAATCAATTAATTTTAAAAAAGTGATAAAAAATCTTGAGGGATTGTTCTCACCACGATATGTAAAAAAAGAAACTTTTAGATTATTAAAAAATTTAAACAAGCAAGGACACAACCTCTTGCTTCTCACCTTAAGCGACAAATCTGAATTTCAAAAACTAAAAATTAAAAAATCTACCCTTGAAAAATACTTCAAACCGGAAAATATATTTATAGTAAAAGAAAGTAAACTACTTTTTCTGAGAAAAAATAAAATCCTTGGCGATGTACATTTTATAAATGACAAGAAGAGAGAAAACTTAGAAATAAGCAGAGAGTTTAAAAATTTTAAAGTACACTTGGTTGGCAAGGAAAATACTTTAAAAAAAATTTCTTCAAAAATAAAGTAGGCTCACTGTTGTCACAGTGAGCCTATAACCCTATTAATATAATTAAATCTCACTTCTCAATGGTCCCCTAGTTCCACCAGGCATCAGCACTTTTTTCCCCGCAACCGTTGTAGCAAATTCGATAGCATCATTCAATGCCTCAAGTGAAATATTTTCCGGTGTGATACTCATTTCTCTGTACCAAGCAACCAAACCAGACAAAAACCAATCACCTGCACCGGTGGGATATGACTCGCCCGGAAAGGCTTTTGCATGAAACCTGCCTGTCTGACCCCTGAGAGAAAAAAAACCACCACGTTCCTCATCCGTTACGATAACCAGCTTTGGGCCATGCTTGTGTATTTTTGATATCTCCGCTAGATTCAACGAGTCCATCATGTCACAGTGCTCGTCTAGATTAGAAACAAGCATCTGAGTTCTATTGAGTAACCTATTTAAATTCTCTCCATCTTTACATAGAGAACTATTAGGTGTAAGAATGTTTACAGATTTTTGGGTTCCGAAAAAATTTATACCTAACTCAACCTCCGCCGGCAATATGCCTGTTAAGATGCGCCAGCTGTTTT
>JBKBJD010000025.1:0-6453 GCA_046294035.1 Minisyncoccia bacterium | reverse complement strand
AGCAAAACGTATGGCAAGTTTGATAACGTCTGCGGTCGCGGTGCCTTGGATCGGAGCATTCGTTGCAGTACGTTCAGCCATATTTTTCAGGAATGGTAAACGAGAATTTATATCTTTGAAATACCTACGTCTACCAAAAAGCGTCTCAGTGTATCCATGTTTTTTTGCAAAGATTTTTACTTCTTCTAAATATTCTTTCACCCCTTCAAATTGTTTGAAATAATTTTCATAAAATTTTTCTGCCTCATCGCGAGTTCCTCCTAGATTTTTTCGCAAAGCAGAAACTCCCATACCATAGATGATGCCAAAGTTTATCACCTTGGCTTTACGACGCATTTCTGCATCCACTTTTTCAAGAGGCACACCAAAAACAAAGGAAGCAACTCCAGCATGAATATCTTTTCGATCTTTAAATATCTGAATCATTTTTTGATCTTTAGACAAAAGCGCCGCCACTCGAAGCTCGATCTGTGAATAATCTAGGGCTACTAGCTTGTACCCTTTTTGTGCCACAAAGCCACCACGAATGCGCTTACCAAGCTCACTTTTGATTGGCAGGTTTTGCAAATTTGGATCAATCGATGAAAATCGTCCAGTGGTCGTAGCATTCTGCAAAAACCTCGCGTGCAATCTCCCATCACTTCCTACCATCTGTGGTAAAACATCTACATATGTAGAAAGGAGTTTAGATAATTCTCGATAACGCATAATTTCGGTTATGATAGGATTCCCTTCTTCTAGTTCTTCGAGCACCTCAATACGAGTCGAGAGGTTTCCACTAGCGTTTTTTTTCTTAGTAGGTTTGATACCCATCTTCTCAAACAATATGTTGCCAATTTGTTTTGGTGAATTAATATTAAACTCCTCACCAGCCATATCGTAAATCCGCTTAGTTATACCATCGAGAGTATTGTGATATTCAGCGCTTAGTTTTTTGAAGAAATCTTGATCAAGTAATATGCCGTGATCTTCCATACTTTTGACGATTGGTATGATGGGTTTTTCAATTTCAAAAAACACTTGCTCAAGATTATCTTTTTTTAATCGTTCAAAAATTAATTTTTGTGCAGTTTTAAAATCTTCTGTTTTTGCAAAATGTAAAATATCCGACAGAGATGGGTTTGATATATCTGAATTTATAAGCCACAGAGCTATCGATACCTCATGAAGGTCTTCTTTGTTTACATCCTCCAGAGACTGTTTCTTTAAACCATCTGCAAATTCATCGAGTCGACCAATAGCTTCTCCTCCATTATTAAAATTACTGAGTCTTGTCATTAAACTACGAAATTCTAATTCAGTGAAAAGTTTTTGCACCTTATCAAAAGAGAACTGTTGCCAAAAAGTCTGTTCCGGTAGTTTAAAATCAATCGGCGCATCTCTGCGTATAGTGGCCAGAGTTTTTGAAAAAAGAGCTTCTTCTTCGCCTTCTTTGAGTAAATTAAAAATTCTTTCTGAAATGCCGAGTTTTTTAAAAGAATCTTGTGCTCCATCTTTTTTTAAAGCCTCATACATGGCTTCAATAGTGCCAAATTCTTGAATTAAAGTTGTAGCAGTCTTCTCTCCTATACCCTTGATGCCAATTATATTATCCGATGGATCACCCCTTAATCCTTTGTAGTCCGGCAAAAATAACGGCTTAAAACCAAAACGCTCCACCACTGCTTCTTCGTCATACATTATTGTGTCGTTTATACCTTTTTTTAGAGTGTAAACCTGCACTCTTTTACCATCTACAAGTTGCATCGTGTCCATATCTCCTGACGCGATTATCACTTTAATATTTTCACTTTTTAATAATTCTGAGATAGTACCAAGCTCATCGTCCGCTTCAAAACCAGGTGCATCATATATAGGTATATTGAAAGCATCAAAAATTTTTCTAGAGCTTTGTAGTTGAGCTACTAGAGCTGGGTCAGCTTTGGCACGGCCGGCCTTATATCCATCATAGGCTTCGTGGCGAAAAGTTTTTTGTGGTAAATCATAACAAGCTATGATGTAGTCGGGCTTCAAATCAGAAATTATTTTCATAACCATGTTGGATAGCCCATACAGCGCCCCTGTCGGCTCGCCATTTGAAGAAGAAAAATCAGGTAGTGCGTGATACGCCCGATGAATTATCGCATGTGCGTCTAGTAATACTACGGTGCGTTGGTCTTTAGTCATTGAAACCATTATACCATTTTGCAAAGTTGCTATATAATTAGAAAAAATGCCAGACTTTGATGAAGAAAAACAGAATAAGCAACTCGAGGAGCTAAAGAGGGTTGAAGAAGAACAACTCGTCGCAATGCTTGCTGAAACAAAATACAATCTACCATACGTAGATCTGTATCGTTTGGGTATTGATAACGAAGCGCTGAGAGCTATCTCAGAAAAAGATGCCCGTGATTTAAAGATTGGACCTTTTAAACTTGTAGGTAAAAATATCTATGTAGCACTCCGTGCGCCCACAGAAGAACTGAAAGCGCGGGTGCGCGAAGAAGTAGCAAGGCATGGACTCACCCCCATATTTTACATGACTTCCATCGGAAGTATCGAAAAGGTTTGGGAGCGTTATGTAGAATTATCACTGGCTGAAAATTCACGAGTTGGAGGGTTGGATATATCTTCAGAGATTCTTCGCAAAACAGCCGAGAGTATCCAACACATCCAAGACATATCAGAGATGGTAAAGCGTGAGCTTGAAGCAAACAAGGCACATAAAATATCCCGAGTACTTGAAATAATTCTCGCTGGTGCTATCGCCATAAAAGCTTCTGATGTGCACATTGAACCAGAAAAGGACCGAGGTCGTTTGCGTTTGCGTCTAGACGGTGTACTTCAAGACGTGGACTTCTTTACCCTTGATACCTATCATCTACTCAATTCTAGAATCAAGCTAATCTCCGGCATGAAACTCACTTCAAAAAATGCCCAAGACGGACGATTTGCTATAACTGAAGGTGAAGACGAACTGTCTATTCGTACATCAATGATTCCTGGCACATACGGCGAGTCTATTGTGATGCGTATTTTGGACCCAAAATCTATTCAAGTTGAACTTGAAGACATGGGTATTGAATCTTATTTATTTAATATCATCAAAGATGAAATCGCAAAACCAAATGGGCTCATCCTGGTCACCGGTCCGACTGGTAGTGGTAAGACAACCACTCTTTATGCCTTTTTGCGTCGTATTTATTCACCAGAGATAAAGATCATCACTATCGAAGACCCTGTAGAATATCGATTGAGGGGTATCACCCAAACCCAAAAGAAAGAAGATGATAAATACGGTTTTTCCGAAGGATTAAAGGCTGCGCTCCGCCAAGACCCAGATGTAATTATGGTTGGGGAAATACGAGACAGCGATACAGCTGAGATTGCTGTGCAGTCTGCACTGACTGGACACATGGTTTTCTCTACCCTACACACCAACAACGCAGCTGGAGCGATTCCTCGATTGATCGATCTTGGTGTAAACCCAAAAATACTTGTTTCAGCACTATCACTTTCAATAGCCCAACGTCTTGTACGACGACTCTGCCAAGAGTGCAAAACATCCAAACCAGCTTCAGAAAGAGAAAATATGCTCATCAATACAATTTTGAGCGGCATGGAATCAGAAGGAAAAGATCTAATAAAATACAACATAGACAAAACAAAGCCATTTAATTTCTACTATCCCGTCGGTTGCGATAAATGCAATAATACTGGCTACAAAGGACGAATTGGTATATTTGAAGCCGTGCACACAGATGAAGCACTCGAGAAGCTTATGCCAGAGAATCCTTCAGAAAGAGAAATTAAATTAGTAGCAAAAAATCAAGGTATCTTATCTATGCGTCAAGACGGTATGGTAAAAATACTAAATGGTATTACTTCTATTGAAGAAGTGGCCAGCGTGGTTGACCTAGGTGAAGAATAAATTTATAGTTGTAATCATATGAAAAATACTTTATCCCGACTTTTTAAGAAAAAAGAGAACCGTTTTCGTGTAGCAATTTTTGGCAGTTCGCGCATAGAGCATGGTGATGAAATTTATGAAGATGTAAAGAAACTCGCGAGCATGCTTGGTGAATCAGATATTGATGTGGTCACAGGTGGAGGACCTGGGCTTATGCGCGCAGGAAACGAAGGTCACAAAATTGGTAAAGAAAAAGCTGGTAATAATTCTCTGTCTATCGGTATTGGTGTGGCTCTTCCTTGGAATCAGAAATTCAATAATGCAGTAGAATACAAAGAGACTTTTAATCGTTTTTCAGAACGCTTGGATGAGTTTATGCTCATATCAAACGCTGTGATCGTAACCCCGGGCGGTTTAGGTACACTTCTTGAATTGTTTTATACTTGGCAACTTGTTCAAGTACATCATATTTGCAATATCCCTATTATACTTATGGGTGATGAGTGGGAAGGTTTACTTAAATGGATAAAAGAGCAACCTCTTGCAAAAAACTATCTAGATAAAGTGGATTACGAACTTGTTTTCCATGTAAAAACCCCAGAAGAAGCTATGGAAATAGTAAAAGAAACCTATGCTAGTTTTAAAATAGGTGGTAAAGACTTCTGCTTAAATTACGAGAAATATAAAGTGTAAATAAAAAACACCCAAAGAGGGTGTAAAAAAACAAAAAAGAGCCCTAATCTCTAAACAATCCTTCCTGGACTTTGCCCGGGAAGTAACAACTCCTTGAAGGATAGCCCCAGAAAATTTAAAAAATATCCAGAACGTCCTACGCAAAACTGTATAACCTGTGGCTGATTGCTTAGAGATTAGCGCCCTCTTTACTTGTTATTATTATAGCTCAACCAGATTCTTACTCCATGCTATAATGTGGACAGTGCTGTTGATAAACTGTCGATATCTTTAACTTTTCGTAGTATAGCATAATAGAATTAAAATGTCAAGCAATCCTGAGAAGAAAAACGAAGACGCCTCGCTCGACCAAACCCTACGACCTAGAGCTTGGGACGAGTATATTGGTCAAAAACATATAAAAGACAATATAAAAATATTGCTTGATGCTGCTTCAGAGAGGGGTCATACACCTGAACACATACTCTTTTATGGACCACCCGGACTAGGAAAAACAACCCTCGCCCACCTAATCGCCCGTGAAACCGGCAAGCAAATGAAAATTACATCAGGTCCTGCTATAGAGAAAGTTGGCGACCTTGCCTCTATCCTAACAAACCTCGCTCCTGGAGATATTTTGTTTATTGATGAAATTCACAGACTCAACAAAATGATAGAGGAAGTACTTTATCCAGCTATGGAATCTGGAGTGCTCGACATCATCATCGGCAAAGGACCATCAGCCCGTACTATCCAACTAGATCTGCCGCCTTTTACAATCATCGCCGCTACTACTCGCATCGCTCTTCTATCTTCCCCTCTCCGGTCACGTTTTTCGGGTGGTGTTTTTCGTCTTGAATTTTACACAAACAATGAGATAGAAAAAATCATTGGTCGATCTGGTGAATTGCTTGGTGTATTACTTGAAGAAGAGGCAAAGGCAGAGATAGCAAAACGCAGTCGTTTTACACCCCGGATGGCAAATTACTTTTTAAAAAGAGTTCGCGACTTTGCACAAGTACACAAAAAAGAATTGAGTGCTAAAACAGTACGTGAAGCACTTGCTATGCTTGAGATAGATGAGGCTGGGCTGAATTCCTCTGATAGGAAATTTCTAGAAGTTTTAATTGGTAAATTCGGTGGTGGCCCAGTTGGTCTAAAAACAATCGCAGCAGCCATGAGTGAAGAGGAGGCCACCGTAGAAGAAGTCATTGAACCATATCTCATCCAACTTGGATTTCTGGAACGAACAACCCGTGGGCGTATCGCCACAAACAAAGCTTACACACATATGGGATATGACACACCCGAGAAGAATTAGTTATGGCAGGACACAATAAATGGTCACAAATAAAGCACAAAAAGGCTATTACAGACGCTAAAAAAAGCAAGGTTTTTTCTAAACTAGTGCGTTTTATAACAGTCGAGGCTAAATTATCTCAAGGCAAAGATTCACCTGGGTTGCGAGCAGCTATTGAAAAAGCAAAAAAAGTAAATATGCCAAGTGAAAACATCGAGCGTGCACTTAAAAAAGCCACCGAGCCGAGCGCGACGATGGAAAATATAACCTATGAAGCATATGGTCCTGGAGGAGTGGGTATAATCATTGAAACATTAACCGACAGCAAAAATCGCACAGCTCAGGACATAAAACATATTTTATCAAAACACGGAACAGCTCTGGCTGGTATAGGATCGGTGGTTTGGGCTTTTAAAAAAGAGGTTACCGAAACTGGTTTATCTTGGGTACCAATAACAGAAATTGAAGCATCAGATACTGATCTGGATTTACTGGAAAAATTAGTGGAGGAGCTTGAAGACAATGATGATGTGCAAGAGGTTTATACAAACGCTAAATAAATTAATAAAAACAAAATGCGTATTTTAGGCAT
>JBKBJD010000024.1:0-7619 GCA_046294035.1 Minisyncoccia bacterium | reverse complement strand
CAACGGTGGTTGGGGACTCGCCGAACCCAATGACCCGTCATTGAGTAACGAAATTGCCGTTTTCGTACGGCACGTTGAAAAACCGGCCGGATTTTTCGGCAGAAGTAAAAAGGGTTATTTCAAAACTGAAAACGGCTACCAACAGGTGGCTAAGTACGACCCCGACCTTGAACTTGTGCCAGGACAACAGGTATATCTTCAAAAGTACGAGACCTGGCGCGTGGCCGAGATCGAAGACGCCCCGGCTGGTATAAAGGCCGTATTTGTGAAATAAAACTGCAAAATTTTAAACCTATCGAAAAAACAGAAAAATCTGTCGAGTTTCGATAGGTTTTTCTGTTTTCTACTGTACGTTTGGAGTTTGGAATTTTAGCTTTTCTTCTTTGCCAAAGATTATTTTATCCGGTTGGAAGAATTTGTTGATTTTCACGGTATTCTTTTTCATGCGCACTGAGCCGTCTTTGTGTATCTTCAGTTCAAGTAGCATGCCTTGCATGGTCTCGGCTGAGAATTTCTGGTCAAAGATAAAGTTGCCTAGTGAATAGGCGATAAAGCCATTTTTATATACTTCTGTATTTTGCATTACGTGTGGATGGTGCCCGATGACTATCTTTGCACCGTTATCTATCGCTTTGTAAGCGAGCTGTTGCTGACGGGTATTGTTTTTAGTTTTATACTCTTCACCCCAGTGGAAAGAGACGATGAGGTGGTCCACTTCCTTCGCCGCATTTTTCACTATTTCAGTAAAACGTGGATCAGAAGCGAGAAGTATGCCAGATGAATCAGCTTTAGCGGCCATAGCATTTGGTCCGACATCTGAAAAGCCGAGGAAGCCTATCTTCATACCATATTTTTCGATAATGGTAGGTTTTTCTGCTTCTTGTTTGGTTGTGCCTGCGCCGGTGTAGGCTATTTCATTTTCAGTGAGTCTCGATAGTGTGTCATTAAAGGCTTCACGGCCCCAGTCGCCGATATGGTTGTTTGCCATAGATACGATGCTGATACCAGCGCCTTTCATAGCTGGGATGACAGATGGATCCATTCGGAATGAATATAGATTTTTCAAATCCTTTCCACGGTCAGAAGCTGGTCCTTCGAGGTTGGCAAAGGCGATATCTGCTTTATCAAGGTGGTCTACTTTGGTAAATAGCAAAGAATAATCACCGCCAAAATTTTTATTAACAGAACTCCTGACTCCGCGATCAAGCATGATATCTCCGACGAAGTGTAGGGTTATATAGTCCGGCTCACGTATATCCGGTATGTCTAATCTTTCTTTGATCCAGTCCGCCTTTGCATCTGCCAGTCCTCCATAATAAACATTTTTGTTGAGATAGCGCACGATGCTTTGCACATCTTTCTGACGATCGGCGCTCCGCAAGAGCACGATAGCTATAGGGCGTTTGTTGTTTTTGTCTTTACCTAGAGCTAGGTCAAAAGTCGAGATGACTGTTTGTTTGGCTGGATCAGTAAAACCACTTTTACCACCCGCATAACCCGGTACAGAGAGGAATTGGTTGTTACTAAACCATGCATGGGCTTTGTTTTTATAAGTACGTTTGGTAGTGAGTTCAAATATTTCTGGAGAATTTTGTTTTAAGTATCCAGCGAGTTTAAACAAGTCAGAAACGGTGGAAATATTTTTTTCTGATAAGCCACTTGGGTCGTCATAAAAAGTATCTATCATCTTAATGCGTGTTGCTTCTAGATTCATCTTGTTCATGAAAGTATCACGTCCCCAATGTTCAGCTAATATCTCAGCTGCATCGTTTGATGATTCGAGTAGGAGCGGGTAGATGAGTTCTGATACGTTTATTTTTTCTCCGACTCGAAAATTACCATTTTGTCCATAAGTGGCTAGTGCTTTTTTGGATACTTTGGTTATTTCGCCCTCTTCATAGAGTTCATGTGCTACGTGGGCGGTCATGAGTTTCGATACGGAAGCAATAGGGAATTTTTTGTCAGCATTTTTGGCCATGATTATCTCTCCGGTAGCCAAATCACCTACGATATAGCTCTCAGCCAGAATCTTTGGTTCTTTTGCTTCGCCCACAGAATAAAAATATTTCTGGACATCTTCTTTGACCACTGTCTCTTGTTGAATTTTTTGATTTGCGTTATTGACCAAGGCGGTAGTTTTGTCTTTCGGCAAACCTGTGTTGCCGAAGGCAAAAGCAGCAATAAAAATACCCAAAAATATTGGGACCAAGGCAAAAATGCCTGTTTTGATTTTATTTCTGCTATTTTGCATTACTATACAAATATATAATCAATTGTTTTCTTTTCCAAATCGACAGATTTTACCTTGATACGTACTCGGTCGCCCAACCGATAGCGTTTATGGGTGCGTTTGCCTACTATCTCCATTTTCTTTTCGTTTAATTCGTAGAAGTCATCATTCATGTATTTCATGCGAACCATGCCTTCTGATTTTGTCTCTTTTTCTTCCACATATACACCCCATTCTGAAACACCGCTTACTACTCCATCAAAGACTTTGCCTAGATGGTTAGCCATGTACTCAACTTGTTTATACTTTACGCTGGCTCTTTCTGCTTCGACGGCTCTTTTTTCTTGCTCTGAACCAATCTGGGCTATTTTTTCAAATTCGTACAGACGGTCGCTTGGAATGTGTTTGCCGGACAGGTGGTCCATAAGCAATCTGTGTACGACGATATCTGGATAACGTCGGATAGGGGAAGTGAAGTGTGTGTAATGCATGAAGCCGAGTCCGTAGTGTCCAATATTTTTTGTCGAATAAATTGCTTTAGCCATAGTGCGTATAACAGCGCGGTGCACGGTGTCTTGTTCGTTTTTACCTTCAAGGCTTTTTAAAATACGATTGAGTTCGTGGTTTGGGATGATACCGTTTTCAGTCTTAAATTTATAGCCGAGACTTCGCAAAAAATATGCCAAGTCTTCCATCTTCTCTGGGCTTGGATAATCGTGAATACGATAAACGGCTATCTTCTCAGGTTGATTTTTCTTGGTTTGGAATTCTCCAGATAATTCTTCGGCTACTTTGCGGTTGGCAAGTAGCATGAATTCTTCGATGAGTTTATTAGAATCGCCACGTATTTTCTTTATCACTTTTATTGGTACGCCTTTTGTATCGAGTACGAATTTTACTTCTTCCTGATCTAGTGAGATTGCGCCTTTTTCGAAACGTTCCTTGCTTAGTTTTTTGGCTAGGTTGTTTAAGATGGTGAGTTCGTGATGAAGTGGCAACTTTGAATCATGCAAGGCTTGTTCTGCTTCTTCATAAGTGAAACGTTTTTGGGAATGTATTACAGTGCGTCCAAACCAAGCTTCATGTACCTTCGCTTCTTTATCCATCACAAATACAGCACTCATGGTAAGCCTGTCTTGGTCGGGCACCAGGGAACATAAATCATTGGAAAGTATTTCAGGAAGCATTGGTAGTGTGCGATCCACAAGATAGACAGAGGTGCTCCGTCTTAGCGCCTCCTCGTCGAGCAGGGTGCCGGGTCTCACATAATACGATACATCTGCTATATGTACACCTATCTCAAATTTATCACCAGGTAGGTGTTTGAAAGACAGTGCATCATCAAAATCTTTTGCATCTTTTGGGTCGATCGTAAAGGTAAGTGTGTCTCGAAAGTCTCGCCTGTCTACTAGATCATTTTTGGTAATGCCATTTTTTTTGATTAGTTTCGCTTCGTGTTCGGTTCCTTTGTCTAGCTTTTTGTCGAAACCTTTTTCGAGCGCAATCGCATGCATTTCTGTATTATGGTCGCCAGGATAGCCTAAGGTTTTAATTATTTTACCTTCCGGACTTTTACGAGCATCTTTCCAGGATGTAATTTCGCCATATACTTTTTGACCGGCTTTTGCGCCCCCGAGCAGCTTGGTCGGTATAAGTATGTCTGTATACATTTTCGGATCATCCGGAGATAAAAAATGTACATTATTTTCTTTTTCGAGTACGCCAACAAAGCGCGTCTTAGCACGACTTAATATATTTGAAACCTCACCGCTTTGTCGGCGAGATTTTGGGTGTAAGATTATTTCTACTGTATCGCCGTGTAGGGCAGTGCCTAGGTCACGAGGATCTATTTCTATATCTTCTGGATATCCTTCTAACGTCACATATCCTGTACCCTTGGAGGTGATAAAGATAGTGCCAGTTTTGGCTTTCGGGCCTTTGTTTTTATGCATTATTTTCATTATAGCACGATGTTTTAGGCATCTATAATACACTATATAATATACTTGACATTTTGTCCAATCTATGTTAAACTACCTTGGTAATGAAATCTAAATTTGCTTTAATTATTTTAATACTCGCTTTCTTCGCTTTTAGCAGAGGTGAAGCACGCGCTCAAGAATTTGAGTGTAATGTGAGTGTCTGCGGAGGCTACGGAGCTTTTGTGGTCTATGGATCAACTGGTGGATACCCATACTATCCAGTGTATATAGCGGGATCTGCTTACTTTTCTTTTGGAAATTATTTCACTGGTGGTAATTACTTTGGACCAGGAAACTACTTCACTTCAGGGAATTATTGGGGATATGGTAATTACTGGGGTAACGGAAATTACTGGAGTGGTGGTAATTATTTTACAGATGGCAACTACTGGGGTCTAGGTAATTATGATTCTTCAGGTAATTACTGGGGCAATGGAAATTACTGGACGGGGGGCAATTATGGCACCCTTGGCAATTACTGGGGCAATGGAAACTACGACACTAGTGGTAATTATTGGGGTAATGGTAACTATTGGACTAATGGAAATTATGGCACTTTAGGCGATTATGTCAGTAATGGAAATTATTGGACCGGAGGTAACTATTGGACTGAAGGAAACTACGATACTAATGGGAATTATATTACCGGAGGTAATTACTGGACCAATGGCAACTATGACACAAGTGGTAATTACTGGACCAATGGTGATTACACTACTGGAGGTAACTACTGGACCAATGGTGATTATTTAACCAATGGCGATTACACCACTGATGGTAATTATTGGACTGACGGTGACTACACCGCATCCGGAGACTATGTAACTGATGGTGACTATACAACTGACGGAGACTATACTGCCTCTGGAGATTACACTACTAGTGGTGATTATACTGCATCGGGTGATTACACCGCGAGCGGTGACTATACTGCATCAGGTGACTATACTGCCTCTGGAGATTACACTGCAAATGGTGCTTATATTACAAATGGTGCATATGATGCGATAGCTGCTTATAATGCACAAGCTGCATACGCTGCCGAAGCCGCCTACCTAGCACAAGCTGCTTACGAAGCACAAGCAGCCTATGCAGCCGAGGCTGCATATGAGGCTCCTGCTTCTTATGCTGCTCCTGCTGCCTATGAAGCTCCGGCTGCATATGCAGCACCAGGAGCGTACTATCTGCAGTAGTCTTGCATTTTCCTATAAAAATGGTAAACTCACTCGTATGTTAAAAATCAGATTACAGCGAATCGGCCGAAAGAATGACCCAGCTTTTCGTGTTGTATTGACCGAATCAAAGAACGCTGCAAAAAGCGGTAAGTTCCTTGAGGTGGTAGGTACATACAATCCAAAGGCAGGTGAAACAACTTTCAAAGAAGAACGCATTAGTTATTGGGTTGGGCAAGGAGCACAAATTTCTCCTACCGTACACAACTTCCTGGTAGAGAAGGGTGTCATAAAAGGTAAGAAGAAAAATGTTTTACCTCTAAAGACCAAAACTGAAAGCCGAAAAGCACTTAAGTCAAAGAAATAATTTTCTAGTTGCATGCTTGCACTTGCGCTAGCGTGCACGGTATAATAAATACTAAGGCAGTATGTCGTTACACTGCTCTCTTAAAAAAGAATTAATATCATTTTATGGAAAACGATAAGGCATTTCTGGAGTATGTCGTCAAAGCTCTGGTTGATAATCCAAACGATGTAAAAATCGAGCGGACAGTGGATGAGATGGGTGTGTTGATTACTCTTTCAGTTAATCCAAGCGATATGGGTAAAATCATCGGTCGCATGGGTAATACAGCAAAAGCAATCCGAACCCTTCTTCGTATTATCGGAATGAAGAGCAATGCTCGTGTAAATCTAAAAATCAACGAACCAGAAGGCGGATCAAAGACAATGCATCAAGCATCATCTTTGGGTACAGTAGATCAGGCAATGGAAGATCTAAAAGGAATATAAATAAATTTTTTCTTACAAAAGCCCCGTTTAGCGGGGTTTTTGTGTTATAGTAGCGATATGCGTTTTCATGTGATTACAATTTTCCCAAATATTTTAGATTCATATATCCATGAGTCTATTTTGGGGCGGGCGATAGAAAAGAAGCTAGTTAAAATAAGCTTTTATAACCCTCGTGATTTCTTGCCAAAAACCGACAACAATTATCGTCCGGTGGATGACCGTCCGTACGGTGGAGGTCCGGGTATGGTCATGCGCCCTGAACCTATAATAAAAGCTGTCGAGAAAGCTATTTCAAAAATTAATACGCCAGCTGGTGGAAAGAAAAAAGTGTTAGTAATTAATTTTATTCCGAGTGCAGAGAAATTTACCACAGGAGAGGCAAAAAAGATTTCTAAAAAATATACTGATGTTGTCCTAATATGCGGACGATATGAAGGGATAGATGCACGCGTGGATAAAATTTTAAAGACGAAGAAATTCTCAATCGGGGACTACGTGTTAACTGGTGGAGAAATACCAGCTATGGTTTTGATCGATTGTATATCCCGCCAAATACCAGGCGTGCTAGGTAAATTTGAATCTCTGGAGGAGGAGAGGGTGTCTAGTAGCGAGGTCTATACTCGCCCAGAGGTATTGAGGTGGCCACCAAAGGGTAAGGGCAAAAACTACCGTGTACCTAAGGTTTTACTCTCAGGGAATCATAAATTGATAGATGAGTGGAAGAACAAGAATCAAAAAAGCTGATTTTCCCCAGATTTTACTTGACAAAATAGAAAAAAAGCATAGACTCAGGTATAACGATTGAGTCTCGATGTGAATATTTATCAGCCCATAAAACAGAAGGTCTCTCTTTTGTTTTGTGTTTAAGTGATTGAGATAACACATGTCCAAATCAAATGTGCGTCCTAAAAAGGTTTTTAGTAGATACAAAAAACCTTTAGCGCCGTTTCCGAATTTGATAGAGTCTCAACTTGAATCTTTCAAGTGGCTCGTGGAAACGGGTATTGGTGAAGTTTTTAAAGAATTTTCACCGATAGCTGATTATTCAGGTAAGAAGTTTGAACTTGAGTTCACTTCATTTTCTCTCAGTGAGTCAAAGACTGATGAGTACGAGTCAAAAATAAATAAAGTTTCCTATCAGGGAAATCTTAAGGCTCGTGTCAAACTTAAGAACAAAATCTTAGGTACAGTCAAAGAGCAAGAGATCTTCATGTCTGAGGTTCCTCTGATGACTTCACATGGTAGCTTTATTATAAACGGAGTAGAACGCGTTATCGTGCCACAACTTGCACGATCTTTTGGTGTTTTCTTTACCGAAGCTGAAAACAAAGGTAAGCGTTACTTTGGGGCTAAAATAATTCCTGCGCGTGGCGTCTGGATTGAGCTTGAAGCAGAACCAGATGGTGCTATCTATGTGCGTATTGATAAAAAGCGTAAATTCAC